>PUNG01000051.1 GCA_003551675.1 Thermoplasmata archaeon | reverse complement strand
TATCATTTATTTTTTATTCTCATCTCTTTTGTGTAAATTTTTTGTGAAGCCAGTAAATAATTTTTTCTTTTGAATTTTTTGAAAAATGGCAAAAAAAGATGAACTCGAATATAAGAGTAAAAGATAAATAGTATGACACATAAATTAAAGAATCATGAAAACCGAAGAAGATCTTCATAGATATGTAAACCTGATCAGCCAAAAAAATTTTGACGAATGGGCAGAAGGAAAAAGATCTCTAGCAGATCTGGTCAGAGAACATCATTTTCTAGCTTCTTTGTACAAGTCTAAGATTGAAAACGCCATCCACGAGCACTCCCCTAGAGACTTTCTGAACATCTTTGAGGAAGAAAGACCAGATATAGATTTCGGAAACGAAGAGGAAGTCTTGAAGCGGATAGCGGAAGAGATGAAAGAGATCGAACACGCTCTGTGAACTATTGGTGAATCCCCGATCCGGGGACGACTTCTTTTCTACCTGTACTTACGACAGTTCTCACACCACCACCGTTCGTATTCCTCGATGTACCTCAGATCCTGTCCGCAGCCACAGGTACGAGTCTCTTCACGAGCAGAGGGAGGCGGTGCCTGTTGAGCAGTCAGATCTTCGAAGAACATTTTTCCATATCACAATATTTGAGCCTTGGATGTCCGTCCTCTTCCTTCGGCGGCCAGGAGGAAAAGTTTGAAAGGATTGGACTCCAGTGAAAAGAGCGGTGAGAAGACGTAACTTTGGATGGAAGGCAGGAAAAATTCACAAAAAGTATATATCTGAACCCTTTGTTTTAGGCCGGAGATGAAAATATGTTGAAGGTATTTAGATGTTGGATATGTGGTGAAACATATCTTGGCGAAGAAAAACCGACGGACTGTCCGTACTGTGGGGCTGACAAGGAATTTTTAAAACCGGGTGAAGAGTACGAACTGCCGGACGTTGAGCTATCTGAAAGATCGAAAAAGAACCTCGAAGATGCTTTGGAATTGGAAGTGGACAATGCTACTTTCTACTATTGCGCTTACAACAAGGCGGAAGGTCCCAGGGCGGAAGGCATGTTCAAAAGGCTCGCGAAGGTAGAAGCGGAGCACGCCGAAGCTATCTGCCTCTTTTTGGATATAGACGAACCGGATATAGACAAACACTTGGAGAAGTGCTCGGAAGAATTTTCCGAAAACGTAAAGGACGCACACGCCAGAGAAACAAGGGCTATAAACCACTACAAAAAATTTGCCGAAGAGGCGGAAGAGCCCCGGGTGAAGGAATTATTCGAGGCCCTTGTGGAAATAGAGTCGGACCATCTAGAACTTCACGAAAGTGAAATGAACTAGGTGGACAAAAACCCATTTTTCTTTTTTTTGACCCGCTGATCCTTTGAAAATATTTATTAACCTCTAATTACATCATAATTGTTGGAGTAAGAACTTCGAAAGGTGAAAGACCATGCATAAGCTGATAAGAGTAGATGACAAAAAAAAGATGAGCGCTGCCGATAAGCATATACTGACGGCTAGAACATTGTCTAGCGCCGCAGAAGTGACCGAGAAGATCGACGAAAGAGGAAGGGAGATCGACAACATCATGAAACGGGTCTATTTATCAAAAAAAGAAAGAACTCTCAAACGTTAAAAAAAATGTAGAAAAACAAAAAGACGGGTTTTTTAAGCCCTAACGATTTTTTAGCATCTGGTCCTAAAGGTATATTACCCTCATTCTATTCTATTTTTTCGACACTTATAGCTCTGGGTCCTTTGTCTCCCTCTTCCGTTTCGAATTCGACACGGTCTCCTTCTTTGAGGGTATTGCACTCCATACCGCTGCGGTGAACGAATAGGTCTTCGTCACCTTCGTCTGGTTCTATGAAACCATAGTTCTTCATGTCGTTGAAGAACTTCACTGTTCCTTTCATACTATTTCACCTCCTAAGCTTGGAAAGTGATGATACATCTTTACGGAGTTTATAAGTTTTTCGTTCGAAATCGTGCATTTTGTGTTATCCGCTTTTGGAAAGAGTTAATACACCGAACGCCATGGACCGTCGAGGATTCAGATGAGCTTGGACAGGATGTTTTATCCCGATGATGTAGCTGTGATCGGAGCGTCGAACAAAAAGGGAAAGGTAGGAAACGCCATAATGAGATCGCTGAAGAAAAAGTACTCTGGAGAGATATATCCTGTCAATTTAAAAGAGGAAACGATACTTGATATCCCAGCTTATCCGTCCATAGTAGACATAGACGCACCCGTGGACCTGGCTATAATTGCCCTACCCGCGAAGATGGTTCCGGATATAGTCGACCAGTGTGGAAGTGCGGGCGTGAAAAATCTGATAGTCGTGAGTGCTGGGTTCGGCGAAGCGGGTAGGAACGATCTAGAGAGGGAGATAAAAGACAAGATGGACCGACACGACATGAACCTTTTGGGTCCCAATTGTCTGGGCATACTCAATACCTCTACGGGCCTCGATACAATCTTCAATCCTCCTGATAGACAGGATAGACCTCCCAGCGGTTCCATCGCTTTCATCTCACAGAGCGGCGCATTCGGAGCGGCCACATTAGATTGGTTTTCCGAAGCGGAGATAGGACTTAGTAAGTTCGTCAGCTATGGTAACAGGATCGATATAGACGAAGCCGACCTTGTAGATTATCTTTCTACAGACGAAGAAACGGACTTCATCATAATATATATGGAAGGGGTGAAGTACGGTAGGAGGTTCTTCGAAGCCGCTAAAAGGTGCGGTAAACCCATGATGGCCGTGAAGTCCGGCAGGACGGAGGAGGGAGCCTCCGCCGCAACCTCTCACACAGCTTCCTTAGCGGGGAGAGATAAAGTCTACCACGGGGCTTTCAAACAAGCCGGTGTGATCAGAGCCCGTGATATAAGGGAGATGTTCAACGTGGCTAAAGCGGTCTCGTACCAACCGGTACCTAGAGGAGATGCTATCGCCATCGTTACCAACGGAGGGGGCGCCGGAGTCATGGCCACCGACGAATTGGTGGAAAGAGGATTGAGCCTCGCCTCCTTATCCGTCGAGACGAAGAAAGATCTGAAAGAGGCGGTCGAAGAAGGCGTGATCTCAGAGCACGCAACGCTGGATAATCCTATAGACATAGTAGGCGACGCCACGCCGGAGAGGTACGAAAGGACTTTGAAGGCAGTTCTCGACGATGAAAACGTAGACTCGGTCATAGTGGTAATACTTTTCCAATCTCCCACTCTCGACGAAAGGATGGTAGATGTATTGGATAGGGTGGAAAAAAATAAACCCGTTGTTGTTGTAGCCCCTGGTGGAAGATACACTCACAAGATAACGGCCAAGATAGAAGATGCGGGCATACCGGTTTACCAAACTCCAGCTGAAGGGGTACAAGCCGTATGGGGTCTGTCCAGGTGTTGTCCTGGATCCGGTGGGGTCCGCCGAACTAAAGATATATAAAAGGTAAAATCATCCCTGCTTTAGAACAAGGTGATAGATTGGTAAAAAAAGCCATAGTACTAGCCGCAGGTGAAGGAAATAGACTAAAACCTATAACGAATGCGATGCCGAAAGAGATGATCAGAGTGGGAAAAAATCCCGCTATAGAACACGTATTAAAGGTCTTAAAAGCAGGGGGGATAGAAGACGTCCTGATAATAGTGGGTAGAAAGAAGCACGCGCTGATAGATTATCTCGGCTCCGGAGAAAGATTAGGCCTCAAGATATACTACAGGCTGCAGGAAGAGCCAAAAGGTACGGCCCACGCCGTTCAGCTCGGTGATGATTTCATAGGTGAAGATGAAGACTTCGCCATAATGTACGGCGACAACTACATCACACCTTACGAGGCCATGCGTGATATAGTGGATTTTCACCACAGAAAGGAAGGAGGCGGTACATTAGTACTTCATCCCGTGGACGATCCCACCAGGTTCGGAGTCGTAGATATCGCTGAAGACAAAGAGATACACGGCATGATAGAAAAGCCCACCATGGAGGAAGCCCAGCCGTTCAAGGTCAACGATCACTGGTTGAACATAGCAGGTCTGATGATATTGAACTCGAAGATATTTTCTTTCATAGAGAAAACGGAAAGAGGCAAAAAAGGCGAGATATGGCTCACGGATTCAATAGAGATGATGAGACAGGCCGGGAACAGGATATTCGGCTACGAATTCGACGGCCGACGGTTCGACATCGGCACCTTCGATTCGTTGAAGGAAGCTGACGAGTTAGAACTCAAAAGAAGGAGGGAGAACGAGTCGTGAAAGTCTCCGTAGTCCTAGGTACAAGGCCCGAGATAATAAAGATGAGCCCTCTGATCAGAGAGCTTGAGAAGAGAGACGTCGATTTCAACGTGGTGCACAGCGGTCAGCATTACGACGACGAAGTTTCCGGTATATTTTTTCGACAGTTAGAATTGGATGAACCGGACAGGTATTTGAGCGTCGGTTCCGGCTCTCAGGGTGAGCAGACCGGAAGAGCTCTCATGAAATTGGAGAAAGCGTTCCAAGAGTTGGGTACCGAGATAGTACTGGTCCAGGGTGATACTAATACAGTCCTTGCAGGTGCACTCGCGGGGGTCAAGATGGGATTGACGGTTGGACACGTCGAAGCCGGTCTTAGGAGTTACGATTATAGGATGCCCGAAGAGTACAACAGAAGGTTGGCGGACCATTCTTCTCACTTGCTGTTCGCACCCACGGAAGAATGTAGTGAGACGTTGAAGAACGAATCGGTCTGGGGCGATATCCACATAACCGGTAATACCGTGATAGACGCCTGTATACAGAACATGGACATAGCCGAGAAAAATGCCGACCTTTCCTTCGAGGTGCCGGAAAAGTTCGTTCTTGTGACCGCACACAGGGCTGAAAACGTTGACGATCCAAACGTACAGGAAAATTTCATAGAGACTTTTCGAGCTATGGACATCCCCATGATATACCCGATACACCCCAGGGCGGAGGAAAGATTCAAGATGAACGATAATCTTAAAAGATTGAAAGATATCGAAAACATGAAACTCGTTCCTCCTCAAGGATACCTTGAGTTCCTTCTATTGATGAAAGAGAGCGAGTTCATAATTACAGACTCAGGAGGTATACAGGAGGAAGCTACGGCTCCCAACATAAGAAAGAAGGTTTTGGTGTTGAGAGAGTCCACCGAAAGGCCCGAAGCTGTTGAAGCTGGGTACTGCACCGTAGTGGGAACTAAAAAAGAGAAGATGATCAAAGAGATCGAAGACCTTAAAAAAGAGGCGTGGAGCCCGGACAAAAGTCCCTATGGAAACGGAAAAGCTGCAGAGAAGATAGTGGATATCTTAGAAAGATACAAGCAAGAACCCTACGAAGCTTCAAGCCATATGTGAATTGCTTTGGTTCTACTTTCACTGCTCTCACCTGCACAGGTTTTTAAATGGTGTGTAGACATTGGATACACGATGAAAGGAACCTGAAAACTAGTAAAGTCATTTATTGTAGAGCTGACAAAGATAAAGCGAAAACAGTTTGCACAGCGCACACAGCTAGCAAGCCGATAGGGATCTTGATTCAGAAGGACGGTAAAGCAGCCAGAAATGTTGGATCTCTCATCCTTTTTTCTCTCGAACTCCTCTCGACTGGTCCGATATCCATCGTTCATCCTTTTGAATAATCCTACTCATACTTTTTCTCCCCTTTTTTCATCATCATATACCCGATCACTGCAAGGATCACTACAAGGATCACTATCATCCCCGCCATCCGAAGCCTGTCTTCATCTTCGACGGTCACAGTCTCTGATCGATCACCCAACTCAACAGTGAACGTTCCTTCTTCCTCGAACTCATGTATATACTCCAAAGTTTCATTCTCGCCGGGCCCAAGAGTTAGGTTCGTTACTCCTTCATCTTCGATCAGCAGCTCTATCGTATCCCGAGCGTCACCAACGTTCTCTACTTCCGCTATAACGGTGATCTCAAGTCCGTCCACACCGAGAGTGAAATTGTTCACCACAAATTCTGCTGTTAGTTCTTTAAAGTGTGCTGTTATCTCTTTATGTTCGTCCATCACTATGGTTATATTTTGATCAGTTCCCTCATGGTCTCCCGTCCACTCTACAAATCTCCATCCGTCGTCCGGCTCAGCAGTTAGATCCACATCAGTACCTTCTTCGTATTCCTCTTGCTCTGGATCCACTTCCACCGTGCCTTCGCCTTCAACGTTGATCGTGAGTTCGTACGGATCTATTTCCGTCACTGTGACCTCGGTAGTCTCGTCACCTAATATTATAACATAGGTGCCGGCCACTTCAAACTCGTAGTTTTCATCAACAAAAACTTCTTCTCCCGCATCCAACGTCCAAGTCTTGAATACCTCCTCGCCGATGTAAAGACTTATGTCCCCTTCATCATCACCTAAATTTTCCATTTTAGCGGTTATATTGACTTCGAGTGGTTCGATCCCTTCCAACGGTTCGACTTCAAAATCTTCAACGCGTATGTCAAATTCGAGGTCTACAGTAAAATCAACTCTACCTGCAACAGAATCTACATCCACATTTGAAGCCCTGACTTCGAAAGTATGATGACCTGGTTTTGAGAACTTGAGGTCGTACTCGGTCTCTTCACCAACTTCTTTCCATCCTCCTTCATCGAGCCTAACTTCGTACTCCAGTCGTTCTTCGTATCTGTACATTCCAGTCCAACTGATAGTCAATTCTGGATCATCTATCACAGCATCGTCCGAAGGATGCTCTATATCGATATATGGTACGCTCGGCTCTATCATCGGATACTCATCGGTAAAACCGTGTCCTTCATCGTTCCCATATGGCGTATCCCAATAGCCGTTGGCCTTCTCCGCATCAGGATATCTTTCTTCATAGTCGGAGTAGTAATTGCCCATCGACTCGGTTTCGTTGTAGTAATAATTCTCTCCACGGTTAACGGCCTGCTTTTCGTTACCTATGAAATTATTATTAAAGATCAAGTTGTCTCTAGTAGAAGTGGCTCCTCCAAGCCCGACCGCTACATGATAACCATATTCGTTTTCAAATAAGGTATTATTGGTAATATAATTTCTATTAGATTCATAGAGGTCGACTCCCTTGTATTGGTTATATACATGATTGTTTTGAATAACGTTATCGTGGGCTTGATGAAAGTTAATACCAATCGAATCTTCAGTATACTTGGATATCATATTTCCAACGATAGTATTGTTTATAGAACTTATCAGCGTTATACCGTTTTCCAATAGAAGGTTATCACTTATAGTCATATTTAGGGCACCTTGTAATCCGATACCATGGTAGTTATTGGATTTCACTACATTATTTTTCACTGTAAAGTCCTCTGAACTACGAATGGAAATACCCGATCTAAGAGAACCTCCATCTAACTCCTTCACTACATTTTCTTCTATGATCGCGTTTTTTGAGAAACTAATATGTATACCGTTACGTCCCCCTTCTATGACAGTCTCCCTGATTATAATATGCAAATTTACCTCATTTATGGAGATCGCATCTTCCTCACCACCATCTATACGATAACCTTCTATGACGTACGGATCATCTTCAGAACCATCACCGGGCCATCCGTTTTCTTTGGCCTGATTAGCAAATTCGTCGTCTCCCTCTATGTGGATAGGGTCTCGCTCTTCGTAATCGTTTTCCAAAATGTCTTGGGTTTCTCCCAACAGAGACCTCTTATCTATACTCGATAGCATTGCAGTGCGGGCTTCATCCTCGACTGGTGATGAGATCTGCAAAGCTACAGCAGATGTGCTTATTAACAGAAACATAGTAACCAATGTTAGGGTGATTCTCATCTTATTCTTTGATTCTTTCATGTTTATCTACCATATGTTATGATTTTCTATTTGAAAAGTTTTGTTGTAGTTTTCAAAAAAAAGAAATAAAAGAGGGTTTGTAGGTGTGTATTTTTTCCAAAGGGAATTCCTGTTAATCAACGTATTCCTCTTATTCATCCTAGTACTCTCCAGTAGGGATTGGATTCCAAGGGGGCCAACCCCCTCCTCCTCCGCCTCCTCCTCCACCGTTACCGTCTTCTAACTCATCTGTCACAGATATATCCAATTCCCAACTAGCAAGGCTAGATTGAAAATCAATAATATGGGCGGTTCCTTCTGTAGCAAATCCATCGACTTCAATTCTCAGGAAGGTGTCTTCTGGAGGATTGTCTGGACCTACAAGTGTGATTTGCTCCCAGAAAACCATATAACGCCCAGCATAAGTATCGTCCTCTTCGTTATACTCTATTTTTTCTCTACCAGCCCTGTGATCATTTTCTTGCTCCCAACTTGGCTCATTTTGTCCTTCAGCGTATGTTCTTATCATATCAATAGCAAGACCTATCTCGTCGTGGTTGATGGCTTTACTAAGTCCATAGTCATATACATTTTCAAGGTAATCTTGGGCCTCAGCTGATTCCGAGGGGGCCTGTGCATTTGTTCCTCCAATTTCAAACTCATATCCCTCGTCAACCTGATCAATTTCGTGGCTTAGGGTCGTTGTATACTGTGTAGCAAAACCATCCAAGGTATATACATAGCTAGCGGTTGTTTGCCATACTACAAAAGTAATCAACATCTCCCATGTATAATAATCAGTTTGTCCAGGAGCTTGAGTAGGCAAACCCAGATGTACATATGGTTCCACATGCCCAACTATTTCTCTTTCTTGTCCTATTGGCTCAGCATAAATGTTTCTTTGATCGAATCTGATTTCACCCCAATCTTTCTCATCTCCATAACCATCTACAATGGCATCACTGTATTTAACACTCCATACTGAATGTTCTTCATGATTCTGTATGAATGCTGTGTCAATCGCATTCCAAAAGTACTTACCATCTCCTTGTATCCCATCGTAAGCCTCAGCTCCAGGAATTCCAGCGACAACCAAACCGATTATAGCCAGAATACCGATTCCTTGTAGCATTCTCCACTTCATATTTTTCTTCTTTTTGTTTTTCATTGCGTCTAACACTTCGTAAACCCTTACAGTTTACTCATATATATATATATATTGCAGAAAATATACGAAAATCTTTTATACTCCTATTTTTGCTTAAATACCCGCTACTCTTGGTCATCGTTTTCTTCATCATGTCGTCAGTTACGGTCAACGGCCTCCTTTGAAAGTAGCCTTTAAAGAAATGATCTTCGTCTCGATGATGTCGATACTTATTCTATCCTATCTATCTTCCAAAAAACGAAGGCTGAGATGATCGCTAACACAGATGGTAATACATCAGTACTTAGATAGATACCGGAGATGGTTAAGCGTGAGCGTATGAAGGGCCAAAATACTGCATAAGAGTATCCGGACGCAGTTATCAGAAAAGCATCTAAAAATAGATGAGATATAGCTCCTATCATCAGCAAAAGGAATACACGTTTTCCCGTTTTCTCTCCGAAAAAACAAGCTATGATCATGCCTGAGATCAAGACGCCTCCAAGCGTGTGAAGAGGGGTCCAAGAGAACGGAATACCTATATGATCTTCTATGGTAAAGGGATCGAGAAGAAGCCTGATCCTGACGATATCCGGCAGGGCGGCTCCGACCATTATGATGGTGATGTAAGAGCGGGAGATCCACTCATACTTCCAAGAGAGGACCACGCCTATGATGTAACCCACCAGAACGTGTGTTAGAAGGTCAGCCACGCTTTTCACCCTTTATGAGCTTTTTTGATTCCAAAGGTTTCCTGCGCTGTTCAAAGGTCCAGTTCTCGCGGTCCCACTTCCACTGTTTGAGCAACCGTATACCGACCCAGACCGCCGCTACACCTGATACCGCATACATATAGATCCAATTCCAGTAAGGTCTAACCACTAGATTTTTACATTCGATGACGTTACCTTCTCGAAGCGTTCCGTAGACCGTTACCCTGTCTTTTCTGCCAACGGTCTCCTCACTATCGATTATGGTAAGAACTATTTTTTGATCACCATGTTCAACTTCGATCCTCAACGGCTCTTCCTCTATGACTTCGCCACCGACTTCCACTTTTTCACCTATGTGCATTTCGTAGTCCCCGATGATATGTTCTCCGCCGGGATGATCACCTCTATCAGGTTCTGGTTCTAACGAACCGTACCAGATGAAGAAAACCGTCAATATCACCAGTAAAGATACGATAGCTATCTTCCTATGAAGCTTGGAGCTGAACATCCTGTCACTCTTCTATGTCTTCGTCTACTTCTTCGTCTACTTCTTCATCTACATCTGCATCTGCATCTGCATCTTCATCGTCGTCTTCAGACCTATCGTTTTTCCACAATACATACGAGACTATTAGAGATGCTACCAATACCGCTACCAAGACGACTTGAATTACGGACAAGGGCCTTTCTTCTTCCCGGTCCTCTTCAGTATCATCAGCACCATCTTCTCCCGTATCATCAGTACCATCCTCTCCATCCTCATCCGTATCATCCTCTTTTAATTCAGTGGTGAATGACCAAGTATCCGATCTAGTGATGTGTTCTCCGTCGTCCACTTCTACGTACCACTGGTATGTGGTGTTGTATGATAAATTATTCCACTCGAGCTCTACCTCTGAGCCGGTAGAGACTTCGGATACTTCTCCTATCTTTTCGTGCGTGTCCTCATAGAAGAGCACGTCAACGCGTTCAGAATAGTCGTCAAACACTTCTACTGACAAGGTCATATCCCTATCAACGTCCACGGCGCCGTCCTCGGGACTCACCAGCACCGGTTCCCTCGGTGGTTCGTTCTCGCCGGTCTCACTGGTAGTGAACGACCACGTATCCGAAGTTATACTCTCCGAGCCGTCCTCTACCTCAACGAACCAATTATAGGTCGTTGAGTTCTTCAATCCGGTCCAGTCAACTTCTGCGGTCTCGCCGCTTCCCACGTTTTCTACATGACCTATGGTCTCGCTTTCATGGTAAAAGAAAACGTCCATACTTTCTCCCATAGGATGTGATATGTCAACTTGAAGGGTGGGTGATGTAGAAATATCCGAAGAACCATCTTTAGGTCTGGGGCCCATAGGGGCTTCAGGTCGTACCTTTTCCACCACGATGGTCTCTCTCAACAGAGTATGTTGTTTCTCATCCTGTAAAGCTATCTCCTTTTCACCCGATCGATCAAAGGTGTGTTCTGTGGAGACGTTGTGATCTCCAGGAGGTATGGTTCTCGATAAGACGTTTTTCCCGTCTACCAGTAGATGAACCTCGGGCTCGTCTTCTCCCTGATTTTCCACCACCGCCTCTATCCAAATAGGTATACCTTTGAAAACTTTATCAGGAACATGCAGCGAAACGGGTTTTAAAACCATCTCTTCCACCACTCTCACCCTTTCTTTTTCTTCCTTCAATCTTATGGTGTGATCACCGGCCTCTGAAAACTCATGCTCTTTAACGACTTCCAACTCTTCTCCGGGCTCTAATTCAAGGGTCCATGAACGGATGATATTTTCAACTTCGTTATCTATTATCTCGAGCTCTATCTCCTCCAGAGAATCACCTTTATTCTCCATCACCGCCGTGATAGATACATTTAGGGGCGCTTCACCATAGATGGGATCGACTTCAAACTCCTTGATCTCCACATACTCTATACTCTCGAGGGTTTCAAAGCTCCAAGTATCGGAGGACGTCTCTTCTGAACCGTCGTCCACAACTACGAACCATAGATACTCAGTATCCTTCTCTAGATCGGACCAGAGCATCGATGCGGTGGCCCCGCTTTCCACATTTTCATCACGACCGATCTGTTTAAAATCATTGTTTGAAACAGAAGTTCCGTAGAAATACACATCCATATATCCTCCATGGGTATGTTCTACATCCACTTCAAGGACGGGAGAGATAGGAACATCTTGCGAACCGTCCTTCGGTCTAGGATCTATAGATATCTCCGGGACAGTATCTTCTTCTACGGTTTCAAAGTACCATACCTGAGAAGTGATCTTATCGAATCCGTCTTCTACTTCAACGAACCATCCGTAGGTCGTGTTCGGGAGTAAGTGATTCCACTCGGTCGTGGCTTTATCTCCACTATGTACGCCCAGCTCTTCTCCTATCAACTTCTCCTCGTCGCAGTAAAAAGAGACGTTCATGATATGGCCATCACTGTCGAATACTTCAACACTCAACTCAGTGTTTTGAGATACTCCCTCTGAACCGTCTTCGGGATACTCTTCCACTACCTCTGGCAGCGTGTTGTTTCCCCACTGGTCCGTGGTGAAGGTCCATTGATCTGAACTCGTATCTGTGAAACCGTCGTCTACCACTACATACCAGTGATGAGCGGTACCATCTTCAAGGTCGGGCCAATCCGATGATGCGGTATCACCGCTTTCTACTCCTTTTTCGACTCCGATCAGTTCTTTTCCTTCGTCATAAGTGTGACTCGAATCAAAACCATAAAAGCTAACATCCATCTTTAGGTGGTCAGGATGTTCCACATCCACGTTCAGTGTGGGCGATGTAGATATGTCCCTAGCTCCATCGGTAGGAGACCTTAACTCTATGGTAGGAGGGGAATAAGATTCAACGGAGGTCACGTGCACAACCACGGAAGCTTCAGCGTGATATCCCCCCCTACCGATGCCCCTCACCTTTAAAGTACATTCTCCATCGGGCAGGTTTTTGAAAGTATAGTTCGCCCTAGAGGAGTCGGCTTCCAACATTTTCCAATTACAGTGACTGCTCCTGACTAGATACTTGGAAACGGGACCGTCATGGACTTCCCATTCGAAGAAAACATCGGGAAAAACATTCTTTCCCGATCCTGGATTTATTATGTTCATAGAAGGTGGCTCGGTATCGTTGACCCAAGTCGACCGTAAAACTTCGTTCTTTTCTTCGTTACCTACGGAATCCTCGGCTCTCACCGCAAAGTGATGTAGGCCAAGATCTGACACGGAAACATCAGATCGAGTACTTTTCGTAGTATCCAAAGGTTCGTCGAAACTCATGTTTTTGTCCCTTGAATGATATATGTTGTAGGTTATGGGAGGAGAATGATCGTATGCCTCCCTCCATTCCAACGTTACAGTTCTATGGTGATGGTCTGAGGTGTACGCCGAGTGAAGACCGCAGAACTCAGGAGACATATCGTCCTGGAGAGTGAAAGCCAAAGGTTCGCTCACATTTTCCAGTCCTAGGTCGTTTACCGCAGTGATCTTCACGCGGTGCTCTACGTAGGGTTCCAGTTCGTGCAGCAATACCTCAGTTCCTTGCGTGCTTTTACTCCACCTGGAAAGATCGAATCCTTGGTCACCCTTCACATGATGGATCCTATAAGTTATAGGTTCGGAAACGTCTTGGGCTTTTTCCCACTCCAATCTTACCGTATTGTTATCCAACACCGTATGATCTTCTATGCCTTTGAATTCGGGTGGATTCACATCGATGACGTGTAAAGTTTTTTCATGATGAGCTCTAGCTCCCGTTTGACCGTGGATCGCTTTCAGTTTTACCCTCTGATACCCCGTTTCGTTAAAAGTGTACTCGACGTTCTTTCCATATAGTTTTTCTTCATCAAAAGTCCAAGTCCAATTAAGATCGCTGGAAGGGCTGTATCCCTGGAACTCCATGGGCTCTCCGGCTATGATGATCTCAGGAGAAGTGAAAGATACGAAGGGGGGTACCGCCTGTGTTGCTATATCCATTTTCCTATCGAAATATGGGAAAGGTGTTTCGCAGATCTTCATGACCGACGCATCGGGTAGATACCTCTCTACCAATCGGAAGTCGTCTATGGATACGGTTCCGGGAAAGTCGGCCAATATCAACGGTTCCGATGAGGAATCAACGGGACCGAAGTTTTCCAATTCAAAATATTTCGTATGCTCTTTGAACTGTTCATGGGTCAGCTCTTCATATCTGTTGAGGACGGTCACGTTCAGATAAGATGTATCCTCACAACCTTCTTCGTACCTCACCGCTAGAAAAAACCATCCTTCCAGATCGACGTCTTGAGGTTTGAATGCCCTGCTCTCCTTCTCTGAACCGCTCCAAAGTTCTACTACTATCTCATTGTTTTGATACTTGACCGCCCACGAACCTTCCTTCAAGAATAGATAGCCGTCTTTTTGTTCTTCTTCCAGCATCACCAATGAAGACACTGTAAGATCCTCGTGCTCCTCGGTAACGTTCAAAGCAGGAGCGCTGGGCACCTTCATCCTTCCGTCTTTGAACTCGATGTAACTTCCATATTCCCTCATATCTTCTTCTTGATGGTGTTTTATCTCATGGTCTCCTTCTAACTTGCCAGTGTTTTCATGCTCGCTTTGATCCTCCACACTATCATCGGATGCATCATGGAAAGGATAATGAGCGGCATGCCATCCCTCTATAATTTCTTCTTCCTCCACGTAGATCATCCTAGGCGTTTCTACATCGAAATCCAGGGCGGATTGACCGTGCGAGTATCTTTTGTCTCTAAATATGTACCTAAGATACCCCCAGCCATCATCCGTAGATTGGATCACCATGGGTACTGCGTTCTCACCTGCCTGGAACGCATAGAACTCCCCACTCTCGTTTTTGTGCAGGGATAAAGCGGATACCGTCCTTCCCGAGAACACAGTGGATATATCCGATCCGATAAGCCCGTTACCCTTTGGTTCAACTTCACGCCTATATATAGAACTGTGATCCTCCACCCATGAGACCACGATGTTACCGTTCTTTTCGGAAAGTAAAGTATGAGATTTAGTGTCATCGGTTTCACGTATCGAGTGACTTTCCATCTCATCCAATGAATCCTTGGATTCATCGACCATGACGAGAACGGTCTTGTTGTAGCAATCCTCTTCTCCTCTGTCTCCGTAAGGAACATTTCTGATGTAAGACAATGCAGTATATTCTCCAGTAGATTTCACCGAAGGGATAGAAGTCGAAGGTAAAAGTTCTTCGATCTGCCATTCTTTATTCACGGTAACATCTTCTTCTAGCTCCGCCCATATGAGGCCAACGGATCCGTTGTTACTCGTGGAATTATCTAACACGTCGAAAGTTATATCACCTGAACGGTAAGCTATGTAAAGCTCTTCATGGTCTAGTGTGACATCGAAATTGGATATGGGTTCACCTTCTGGATCAAAGTGCTGCAGCAGCGGCTCCGACCATCCTTCCGAAGGCGACCACCTTCGTGAACTGATAAAATTATCCTTGAAAAATTCTTCTTTATCTATATCTTCATCCAATTCTTTGTCCACTCCCATATAAAACATCATCAACTCGTCTTCGTTCAACTTGACGAGTTCAGGACTGTAAGCGGTTTTTGGAAGGTCTTCTATCTCCTCTTTTTCCATCCACTCGTTACCATCATAGGTCCGTGAGTACAATCGAGATCTCAATCCTCCCTCGTGATCTGTGAGTTCTCTCCAAACCACCAGTCCAGAATCCTCGTCTACAAAGTTTATCTGAGGCGTAGAGTCGGGACCGACGTTCCCACTCAAATATGTAACACCTTCAGATGTTTCAGATCCTTTTACTTCATGGATCAATGAGTCGTAGTTGCGCGTGAACAATCTATCCGTGCTGAATATCTCTCTCTCGACCATAAGATCATCGTGCATCATGTAGGAATTATCGTTACTGCTGTACAGGGGCCAAGATCGGGACCTTTCCCAAAGACCGAACATAGCTTCAGCCACCACTTCAAATCTTCCACACAACGTTAATTCCCGCTCTAAGTCGGGTATTTCAAGGCCTACGGTGAGTCCACAGATGAACTTCCCTTCCACTCTAGCGAGACCTCCGGCAGCTTCAGCGTAGGGTCCACCGCCGAATTCTACCTTCATCTCTAGAGGTATATTTCCGTCTCCAGGGATCGGTCTCATGCCCTGGTCAAGATCGTAAGATAAGCCGCCTATATCGAACTCCACGCCTATCTCGCTCCCGATGCCTGCGGTCAACCCTACTTCAGCTATGCCTATAGACTTCAATGGTATGTCTATGCTGATCTCGGCTCCGAGTTCTACCTCTAATGAACCTTGGACTTTGATCTCACGGTCCTCTATATTCACTACCATATAGATCTTGATGTTGGCGGACGCTCCTATATCGCTGTCTCCGCTGAAACTCAAGCTCTCGCCGAAATTTCCGTCGAATTCGCCGGGACCTATCTCATCTTCGTCCAGTTCCGTGACGAACCTCAATATCTCGGTCTCTACGCCTTCTTCGTTAGTGAAGCTGATCTTTTCATCGGGCCAGACCTCTAATTCAAAACCGTAGTCTCCTCCAAAAAAATCGCCTAACTTGCTGATATTAGACGGCATCACCGAAGAGAGATTTATGAATTCATCAACAATGATCTCACCTTCATCATCCTCGATTTTTGGTTCGAATTCTAAGGTCCATCCGTGATGGTCGCCGTCTTCGCTATCTATCTCCATGGTCAATTCACCGTATTCTTCGAAAAGATGGTAGGCCCATCTCGGTGTGCTTATGATGCTTATATCCCTAGAGTTCTCATATTTGGTTTCATCTCGGTATGAGCCGAAGGGGTTCTGTAACGAATCTCTGTGTCTGTTGTAGAGTACGGGACGAGCTACCACCTTTGTATCTTCCCCTGCATCACTCACCACGATCTCATGATTCCAGATCGCCATATCCCCCTCTTTCTCGGAATCAGGGGGCTCATCCATATCATCTCCACCTATGGAATGATCTTCAAGTTCAGGAGAGGTGAAATTTACAGCTCTATAGGGCAGGTCCCGGTGTGCCAGGAATCTATATGTGTTCTTAAGTTCGATATCAAAGTCGGACAATCCTTCAGAGTATGCATCGGACATGTGAAGGAAGACTTCATTGGAATCGTGCTCCATGTATGACGATTTCAGGTAGTA
Source organism: Thermoplasmata archaeon (assembly GCA_003551675.1). Lineage (GTDB taxonomy): Archaea > Thermoplasmatota > Thermoplasmata > Halarchaeoplasmatales > Halarchaeoplasmataceae > Natronoplasma > Natronoplasma halalkaliphilum. The sequence continues at coordinate 9,765 of PUNG01000051.1, read as the reverse complement.
TTCGCCCAGGACCCACGCACTCTGTAGACACCTTCTTTTTATGTCGTTGGATTCGATCTCCAGCATCACGCTTTTTAGTCCCACTTCTTTGTAGCTGTGCTCGGCTTCTTTTACACCTGTTTTCTCAACATCCCATTCTACTCCTTCACTTTCATCGTGATCGAAGTCCCACCTTATCTCGTAGATATCCGTTCCTTCTTCCCCCTCCGTTAGAGGGAACAACTCCTGTATCTCATACTTATTAGTTTCAGTTCCTATCATGATGTGATCGAAGTACTTGGCTCTGGTTCTCAAGACGGTAGAATGATCTCCAGGCCCTTTTCGGTTCGCAGCCGCTATCTTGAACAGATACGTATCGTTTTCGTTCTCAGCCGGGATGAAGTCTCTATAAGTGTTGGAAGGTGAAGAGTAGTTTTTTTCTATCAGTTCGTAATCATCCTCCTTGTTCTCCATCTTGCGATAGATGTGGTAGCCTGTGATACCGTCCTCTTCCATGTAAAGACCGTCATAGATAGGGGGTTCCCACTCTAAAACGATCTCTCCATATTCTGAATAGGTGCTAAAATTTTGAGGGGCGAAGGGCGTTCGATTTTCTAAAAATACACGAACGTAGAGAAGGTCTTCATGTGTCTTATCGTGATAAGCAACATGTGCATCTATGCCTTCATCTCCCACCATCAGAGATGTATGGCTTCCCGCTCTGTTGTGACTATCCACCCTTTTTTCCGTCCATCCGTCTTCGTCTCTCCAGGCTAATCTAAGGTTTTCTTCATCCCACTGGTGATAACTGATGACGGGTTGATGCTCTCCTGTCAGATCTATCGAGGTGTATGTTCCTACGAAATCGGTATCTTCATCGACGACTTCTACGTTCCAGCCCTGGACTGCGTTCGTAACGTAATTCAAGCGGTACTCTTCGTTCTTCCAACTGTAACAAGAGATGTGAGCGTTATCATCTTCATCTAAGACTAGAGAGGCGTATCTACCTAATCGTTCACCCTCTCCTATACGGGTGTGATGCCAATCGTTCCCTTCCTTGGCCGAATAAACAAGAGAAGTGCTGAGCCAGTCATAGTGAGCTATGTGAGCCCTGCCGTTAGAGTCGATATCCAGAGATGAGTAAAGGCCTACTCCTTCGCCACCCCCTTTCATGACTTCTTCTGTATCCCAACCGTCCTCCGTTGATTCCGCATACTTCAAACTTCCGTTCTTTTCGTTGCGATAGCTGATATGAGGGGAATCTTCATCGTCCAAAGCCAGCGAGGCGTACTTCCCTCCGCTGGGATCGACCTCTTCGTTATGGATGTTCACTGTGTCCTCGTCTATAATAAAAAGGGAGTGCATCAATCGTTCTTCGGAGGCATCGTGATAGGCGATATGAACTCTCACTCCATCTTCACCACTCACCACATCCAGTGATGAGTACCGGCCTACGTCACCCTCGTTATCTATGGTCCATGTGGTCCAACCATCGAAGGCATAAGGAAGCTCACCTCTAGCTAATTTAAGAGAGCCATCTCCTTCGGAATAATAGCTTATATACCTATGGTCTTCAGTCATCCCAATAGACGTGTACTTTCCCATACCTTCTCTTTTGTCCACATCTTCAAAGATCAAACGTTCTTCATCCATCCTTTCTTTTATCCTCGGTGGAGATGAAAAAGTCTCTTTTTCTTCCGTACTCACCGATCTACTTTCCGTACCTTCGAACTCAAACCCCTGCATCGCAGCTGGAAGGATCGAACAGATCATGATAACGACTAAAAACACAGCTACAACGGGTTTTAAGGTCCCCTTTCCTTTGTAAATACTGTCGATGTTCATTTTAAACAAAAAGCAAAATACAAACTTTTACATAAGTGTTCTGTTTTCTTGGCTCAGTAGAAAACCTTTTTCGGAGATGAGATTTCTTTTATCAATATTTTTAAACACAAAGAGGAATAAGTACTTAAGGCTTTCATTATGAGATGGATGACTCTGTATCTACAGGGATTACATTCATTCGATTATAGAAAAATATATTTTCCTAGTAAAAATCGAGAAAAGTAAGAACACAAAATAGAGAAATGGAATGTATAAACAAAAATAAGTTAGTCACTAGTATATTTTTTATATGGCGATATATGATTTATAGTAGTATCAAAATATAAAATCTACACCTCCAAAAATTATATTATCTTTTTGATTATCTCTTTTTACTATGACGTTACATGTAGATGAATGCGGTCCAATGTTTGGTGTTGATTCAAAGACACATATAAGACAATGGGAAGTGGACGGCGAAATCAAAGAGTTTAGGGGGAATATTGGTGTAGTAGTAAATCCTGAAGATATTGAATCTTTTGAAGCCGAATATGATTCAATTATGTTTGAACTCTTCGATGATTTTGATGTTGAAAGAGAAAAAATAGTTTATAAATCGCACGAGATCGGTCGACTATTTCCCGGAAATCCATCAAAGATTAGAGCTTTTCATATAAGATTTGCAAGAAAAATGTTGAATGTTGAAGATATAAAGGTCAACTATTTTTTTACCACAATTAACACGAAATATTTGGAAGATAGCAAGATTTCGGTCTTTGGAGAATATGGGAGACCTACCCGAAAAATTGAAGTAAAATCGTTTTTAAATATGATAGAGGGGTACTATAATGTTTTATGTGCTTGGAAGCTTACTCAGATTACAGGATTATTCGGTTGTACATTTATCTTTGATGGGATGGAAGGTATACACCCCACAAAAGCGTGGGAGGAATTAATCAAGAATAACAATATCAGAATTGTTTATTCTGGTGACCATACCGATCCTTTATTATCTACCGCTGATCTATTAGTTAAACATTTGGACATTTTTTTAAAAGATGATTATAATCCACTCAACGAAGAATCCATAGAGAATATAATAACTTATGAGGATAAAGTTGATTCACAAAATATATTTTACAACTATATAGGAAATCCCGATTTAGAACATATTAAACCAATAAGAGATGATCCATATACACTTATGGATTTGAGTCAATATATCAGACGACCGATAATCTTTGTCAGTAAGGGTTCGGTTCCCAAACAGAGGATGGTTCTAGAAAACCTACCCATTTATTATGATATTTTTGATAAAGCATATTCTCTTAAGGCAAGTGTAAGGATTTATGACCCGGGAAAAGATAGCCAAATTATCGGTAGTGATCCTCAAATAATGGATTATTTCTTACCGTTGACTGGAGAAGCAGATGAACAATATGAGCTCTTAAAAAGAGGGGGCGCTAACATCCAGAAATTGACATTATAGATATAAGGTTAATACCATACTAAACAAATGCGAATATGTGGGCGAAGCAGTAATAATCCTTGGGCTAGGACTACTACAGTATTAATTGTAAGGTTTAACTCCTTTATAAATCTTATCTATGCCCTTTATTAATGTAAATTGTGTAACCTGGAGAGATATGTCACCTTATTTCTTCTCTAGAGAAGGTTTTCTACTGAGCCGTTTTCTTCAAAAACGCATCATTTGATATGTTTAGAGCCCGATGACTGGTCGAGATCGGACCACGATAATTTTTTATAGTTAATTTACATACGATTAAACATGGCGCTAGAAGATCAAGATGCTGGAGATGGCATATCTGTAAAAGAAGAGGATGTATACCAGATTTTAATAGTCGACGACGAGAAGGAGATGCAGGAAGTTCTAAAAGAGACATTGAAGGCCGCAAGAGAGTTCGAGTGTAGTATAAACACCGCCGGTGACGGGAAGGAAGGTTTGGATCGAGTCAAAAAGAAAGATTACGATGTGATACTTTCCGACTACAAGATGCCAAATATGGACGGTATCGAGTTCTTAAAAAAAGTAAGATCAAAATGTCCAGACGCATTGAGGATCATGATCACGGGCCATGGTGATCTTACGGTGGCCAAAGAAGCTATAAACGAAGCGGACATCCATCAATACCTGGAAAAACCCGTAGATAAAGATGAATTGAGACACTATATATATCAGGGACTGGAGAGAAAAAAGGTTAGAGAGAGTAAAGATACCACCGATGTGAACACCGTGGAAGAGGCCTTGGAAACCGTAGAGAAAGTTCAGAAAAACATCACCCACGAAGTTGGAAAAGTCCCTGCCAAAGAAAGCTTTATGTTGGTTTTCGAATCCGGTCCCGAGTTCAACAAATTTTCCTTCGAGATGAAGGACAAGGACAATGTGGACATCGAGGACGTACACGTTTTCGAGAACAAATACATAATAAACATAGGTGTCTATCCAAAATCTATCGGTAAGATCCAGTGAAGCAACTGCTCGGGCAACATACAAAAAAAATTTGCCATCCACGGAGGGATAAGCATGGGTATAAAAGTATTACTTGTAGATGACAATAGCTCTTTCTTGGAGCATTCTAGATCCTTACTGAAACATATAGACGAAAGATTGGAAGTAGATACCGCCCTGTCCACCGAAGAGGGGCTGAAACTTTTAAGCGAAGTCGACTACGACGCTATCGTTTCCGACTATCGTATGCCGGATAAGGATGGATTGTCCTTCTTGAAGGAAGTCAGGGAGAGAAGTATAGATATCCCTTTCTTGATATTCACCATCGTGGGTAAAGACGAAATAGCCAGGAAAGTCTACGACGCTGGAGCGGATCACTTTCTCGAAAAGGGCGAGAACCTAAAAGACAGACTTGAAACCCTGGCAAGGGTGATCGAAAGAGAGGTATATGATCACCGATCTAAAACCAAATATGAAGATCTGTTCTACGAATCTACCGACCTTATGATAGAGATGGATAAAGAAGGTAAGATCATAGATGCAAACCCAGCCTTTAAAGATGGACTGCCCAAAAAAGATGTAGAGGTAAAAGGTAAACATGTTTCCGAATTTTTTTCAAAGGACGTGGCTGAAAAGATGGTAGATACCGGAAAACTATCCATGGAAAGTGGAGAAAAAAAGGAACTTGAGTACGAGTCTATGGGCGGATGGTATCATTCCATCTTTATCCCCATCACCAACAAAGACATGAGGTCTTTTCACGTGGTGATCCGGGATATAACGCATAGAAAAAAAATAGAAGAGAAACTTCAAAGACGTGAAGAGAGGTACAGAGACCTCGTCGAGGGTTCCATCGTCGGGGTCTACGTGATACAGGATAACGTGTTCAAATATGTCAATCCCGAATTCTGCAGGATGTTGGGATATGAAAGAGAGGATCTCACCGAAAAACATTATCTCAACGTTGTGGGTTCCGAGGATGAAGATTTCATCAAAAAAAGTATAGAAAAAAGAGAAAAAGAAGGTGGCATGTCCAGACACGTATTCAAGGGATCCATGAAAGAGGGAACCGAAAAGTTCTTAGAGGCACATTCCGTCAGTACGACCTACGAAGGAAGACCCGCTATCCAGGGTACGTTACTCGATATATCGGCCAGAAAAGAAGCCCAGAGAAAGCTAAAGAAAAGCCAGGAAAGATTTAAGAATCTATTTCAGTTAACTCCCGACCTGGTCTTTATGATCAATAGTGACGGGTACTTCGAAAACGTTAACGACACATTTTTAGAAATTACTGGGTATGATGAAGAGGAGATAATCGGACAGTATTACGGTGATCTCTCCTTCTTCAGCAAGGAGTCTTTGGAGACCTTAAGAGAAAAATTGAAAGAGAAAGAAAGATCACGGCCCTTTTCTTTCAAAATAGAACCAAAAAAAGGGACCAAAAAGTTTTTAGAAGTCAACATGGAAGACCTTACCGAAGAGGGAGAAGTCGTAGGCCACATATGCATCGCAAGAGATATAACAGAATGGAAAAGGCTGGAGGACCTGAGTAACGGGTTGTTGAAGAGCAGAGAGTTAGGCTTGATAGTTATCAAAGGTGGCGAGATAAAAGAGACCAATCCATATTTTGAGGAGATAAGCGGTTATTCTAGAGACGAAGTCATAGGCATGGATGCGTTGGATCTTCTACCTTCTGAGGAAAGGGAAAGAGTAAGAAGAAAAGCTGTCGAGATGTTAAAAGGTAAAAGAAAAGAGCCCTACGAGCACGGTGTTTTGAAAAAAGACGGGAAAAAGGGATGGGTATTAGAACAAGTATCGCCGATACATTACGAAGGAGAGAGAGCCACTCTAGCCACTTTTGTAGACATAACAGAAAGAAAGGAAGCTGTTGAGAGACAGGAGTTCCTCCACTCGCTTTTGAGACACGATATACTGAACAAAAATCAAGTGGTTCAAGGTTATCTACAACTTTTAGAGGAGAGAGAACTAGAACCGAGCATGGAAAGATTTGTAGAGAAGGCTTTGAGCACTATAAAGGAAAGTACAGAACAGATAAAGAAGGTCCGAAAACTAAGGGATATAGACAGGGAAGAAGATCTCAAAGATATCGATCTAAACATACTCCTCAGTACCATAATAGAAAAGGAAAGGATGACAACGGAAGATCTCGGCATGAAAATAAGATACCAGGAGAAGGACATACATGTGAGAGGAGGCGACCTGTTGAAAGAGTTATTTTCCAACCTCATCGAAAATTCCATCAAACATTCCGGTGGTAGCGAGATAAAGGTCTCGGTGGAAGAGGAAGGGGAGAACGTGTCAGTTATCATCGAAGACGACGGAAAAGGTATACCAGATCATGAGAAAGATAGGATATTCAAAAGAGGGTACAAGGGAAGAGACTCCTCGGGTTCAGGTCTCGGGATGCACCTTGTGGAAAAGATCACCGAAAACTATGGAGGAAACATAGAAGTGAGTGATTCCAAGATGGGAGGTGCACTGTTCAAAGTGTATCTACAGAAAGTGTGATCTTTTGAGATACATGGCAAAACTCTATTAGATACAACTCACATCATACTATGCTTACTTTGTGATAGGTAAAAATACCATGAAAAAAGATACCGATCTGGAAGAAAGATTAGAGTTCTATGAAGAAAGGTTAGCCGACATCATGGAAGATGAAAGGGTCGCTTGGTGGGAGATGGAGCTTCCTTCAGGTAGAACAAAACACATCGAAAGGAAAGCGAATATGCTGGGTTATCCCCCTGAAATATTTGAAACCTACCATGATTTTTTAGAACTGGTACACCCTGAGGATAAAAAAAGAACCATGCAGGCCATGCGTGACCACCTTGAAGGAAAAAAGGAAAGATACGAAGTCGAGTACAGGATCAAGATCAAAGACGTGGGGTATCGGTGGTTCAGAGATGTGGGTGAGATCACAAAGAGCAAAGGTGAAAATAAAATCGTTACAGGGATCATCTGGAACATAAACAAAAGAAAAAGGGTTGAAGAGAGAGAAGACTTCTTTTTGAGCCTGCTCAGGCACGATCTCAATAACAAGATGCAGATCATCATAGGCTATCTAAAATTGATAGATGATGAAAAGTTAGACGCAAAGACGATAAAATACATCAAAAAAGCCAAGGGCGGTTATACAGAAGTCATGAAGATGATCGATAAGATGGGCATGTTGAAGAAGGTCAAGGAAGAAGAAGCACAGCCCGTAGACCTAGCACGTTTTATACGTGAAGGGATCGAAGGAACACGATCCTCGGCTGAAGACAGAGACGTCACCCTGAGCTCGGATAAGAAAATACCTTCTTTAAAAGTGTTGGGCGGCGATCTACTCGAAGACGTATTTTACAACATATTGAGGAACGCCATAAGACATTCTGAAGGAGATAATATCCGGGTGAGCGTAGACGATAAAGACAAAAGAGTCGTGGTGACGATAGAAGACGACGGTATCGGTATCCCGGATGAAAGAAAAGCAGCCATATTCCAACGAGGCTACAGTGCCGGAGACGAAGCTGGGACAGGGCTGGGACTTTATTTCGTAAAAAAGATGATAGAGAATTACCAAGGGACTATAAAAGTAAAAGATTCGGAACTAGGTGGTGCCCGTTTCGATATCGAACTGGAGAAGGTTTGATCAGTCACCGTTGCGTATACCTCTCGTGTTTTCCTTCTAGATGCTCGTCCCTTATGATGTGATATTGTTCGGCATTTTTTCTGGTACTTTTTATCAGGTTTTTGTCCTCTTTTATCACTTTTGCCGGTACGCCTACAGCCAAACTGTGATCTGGTATCTCAGTGCCGGGTGTGATCAATGCATTGGCACCTACGATGCATCCTTTGCCAACGTGCGCACCGTTCAATACACTAGCGTTCATGCCTATTATGGTTTCATCACCGATATGGCAACCGTGTATGATCGCACCATGTCCTATACTTACGTCTTTTCCTATGACCGTATCATTTTCACCATCGACGTGAACCATCACCAGGTCCTGTACATTCGAACCTCTCTTCACCAGGATAGAGTTTTGATCTCCTCTGATAACAGCATTATGCCACACGCTCACGCCTTCTTCCAACTCGACATCTCCGATTATAACTGCATCTTCCGCTACATAGCAGGATCCGTCTACTTCGGGATTCAGAGTAAAACCCCCTTTCTATCTAATCTTCGTCTCCGGAGATGGATACTCGTTCTGGAAAATGGGTCAGGACCACTATGTCCCCTACCGCCGATACCCAACGGAACGGTACGAGTGCACTTTTAGAACCTTCGACCATTATCGGGTTGGTATCACCGACGAAGAGGCCGTCTACCTTTCCGTCCTCTATATCCATAACTACGTTGTCGACGGTTCCTAAGAACATACCCTCTCTCGTATAGACCTGTAATCCTATCAGTTCAGATGATTCTTCTAGCATGCTAATCGTAAGGGGTATTAGATTAACAGATTTAAATCTTTTTCTATTCCATCGATAATTTTATAGTATCGATAAGTCATGAGGACTCGAGACCTTTCGTCAGACAGGAGTACGTAAGATGGAAAAGAAGAAAAATATGGAAAGAAGCCATCCTGGCGTTAGACATTACTTTCTTCTAGATGTGCTTCTCCTGATTTTTTGGTTTCTGGTAACCGGTATAATCTTCGCCTTGATCAGAGGAAAGTTCGAAGATCTGACCATCTATTCCTTGTTTGTAGGGTTGGTTGCCGTATTGATCGTGTCTTACGTTTCCCATAAATTCATACTGAAGGGGGAAAAAAGACGCTCATCTATATCCCATGGGTTTTTATCAAAAATCAGACGCTGGTCCTTCCTTTTAGCCCATCTATCGGTACATCTTTTGCTCTCGAACATATCTCTCGTGCGTCAGACAATAACCAAAAACATAGAGCCGAAGATAGTAGATATACCTGTCAAACTGAATTCTGAATCGGAACTCACACTGCTGTCTTCTATGATAACCATAACTCCGGGAACGCTGGTATTGAAAACGGAAGAGATCCATGAGGGTTACATGCTCAAAGTTCATTTTTCATATCTTAAGTCCGACAAGGTGGAGAAAAATATAGAAGGGACCGTCAAAAGATGGGAAAGGGCCATAAGGGGGTTGTTTTCATGACATCCGTGGCCACCTTGTCTCTGATATTTGTGTTATTCATCGTGATCTCTTCTTACAGGATCGTGGTAGGTCCGTCCCCCTACGATAGACTCCTGGGTTTGAACGTGGTTTCCGTGCTAATCTCGGTCATATTCATAACTTTCAGTATGGAGACCGAGATGGGCTTCCTCTTAGATATAGCGCTGGTTTTCATAGTTTTGAACTTCGTAGCCACACTGGGTTTCGCAAAGTATCTAGAGCGGGGTGAATTCCGTTGATCATCGAAGTTATCTCCTGGATCCTCATATCGTTCGGCACGGTCCTTTTGTTCTCCGCATCCTTGGCCCTTATCAGGTTTGCCGACCCATAC
>PUNG01000003.1 GCA_003551675.1 Thermoplasmata archaeon | reverse complement strand
GCAACCCCTCAAGGCCGTAACCATCGACATGCAGGACATGCCGGACCTTGTCCCGACCCTGGCCGTGGCCGCCGCGTTTGCCAAAGGCAAAACCACCATCAAAAACGTCGCCCACTTGGCTGCCAAGGAGTCCGACCGCCTTTCCGCCACGGTGAACGAGTTGACAAAAATGGGTATTTCCGCCACAAAAACAAAAGACGGCCTGACCATCACCGGCGGCACGCCCAAGGGCGCCGTCATCGAAACCTACGACGACCACCGCATCGCCATGAGCTTTGCCCTGGCCGGCCTGCTCGTACCGGGCGTGACCATTGCCAACCCCAAATGCGTTGAAAAATCGTTCCCCGGATTCTGGGACGTATTCGAAGGGCTCTACAATCAATGACTAGCAACCGCACCCAAAACAACATATACCTCATCGGCTACCGCGCCACCGGAAAAACCGTTGTCGGAAAAGCGCTCGCCCGAAAACTGAACCGCCGCTTCATCGACGCGGACCAATATATCGAGCAAGCCGCCCAAATGCCCATATCCGAAATCGTCTCCCGCTTCGGCTGGGATGAATTTCGCAGAAGTGAATCCGCCGTGATCGCCGAACTCAGCAATCAAGACAACCTTGTCGTGGCCACCGGCGGCGGGGTCGTCCTCGATCCCCAAAACGTAAACATTCTAAAACAAACCGGCATCGTCGTCTGGCTCGATGCATCCCCGGACACCATTATCGCCCGGATGCAAAACGACCCCCAAACCAAAACCCAGCGCCCCTCGCTTTCAACCACAACAACACCCCTGGCCGACGAAGTCATCGACACCCTGACCCACCGACTCCCCCTCTACGACCAAACCGCCCACATCCGAATCGATACCACCGACACGGACATGAATACCATATGCCGCCGGATCATTCATTTTTTTGAGACCAGACTGCCACCGTAGGGGCGAAAAATCTTTCGCCCGCTTTTAAATGTTCCCCATGGTTCCCACGCTCCCGCGTGGAACCTAAAAAAGACTGGACGCCGTCTCATGGTTCCACGCTCCCGCGTGGAACCTAAAAAAGACTGGACGCTCCCGCGTCCATCCACTAAAATAAAAAAACAACCAAACTCAACCCCAAACCAAAAGGACCACCCCATGCCCGGCAACACATTCGGCAAGCTCTTCAAAACAACCACCTTCGGCGAATCCCACGGCCCTGCCATCGGCGCAATCATCGACGGCTGCCCTCCCCGCATCCCCCTCAACGAAACCACCATCCAGCAAATGCTCGACAAACGCCGCCCCGGCCAGTCCAAATCCAGCACCCCCCGCCGCGAACCCGACCGCGCCCGCATCCTCTCCGGCACCTTCGATGGCCTCACCACCGGTACGCCAATCACCATCCTCATCGAAAACAAGGACGCCGATTCTTCATCCTACAGCCCCTACGCCGACCTCTACCGCCCCGGCCACGGCGACATCACCTACGACAAAAAATACGGCATCCGCGACTGGCGCGGCGGCGGCCGCTCATCCGCCCGCGAAACCGCCGCCCGCGTGGCCGCCGGCGCCGTAGCAAAAGCCCTGCTCGATACCGCCGCCATTAAAACAACCGCCTATACCCACGCCCTGGGCCGCGTCACCTGCACCGACTTCGACCCCGATGAAATACCCAACAACCCATATTGCGCCCCGGCCCCCCACGCCGCCCGCGCCATGGAAGAACTCGTCCTTGAAACCAAAAAAAAGGGCGACTCCCTGGGCGGCATCGTCGCCCTTGTCATCACCGGCATGCCTCCCGGCCTGGGCGACCCGGTTTTCGACAAACTCGACGCCGACCTCGCCAAAGCCATGATGAGCATCGGCGCGGTCAAGGGCGTTGAAATCGGCGCCGGCTTTGCCGCCGCCCAAATGACCGGCTCCCAAAACAACGACCCCATCACCGAAACCGGCTTTGCCTCAAACAACGCCGGCGGCATCCTGGCCGGCATCTCAACCGGCCAGGACATCTTCCTCCGCATCGCCGTCAAACCCATCCCGTCCGTGGCCATCACCCAGCAGACCATCGACACCCAGGGCCGCCCCACGACCATCTCCGTCAAGGGCCGCCACGATATTGCCGCCATCCCCCGCATCAACGTAGTCTGCGAGGCCATGGCCAACCTGGTCATCGCCGATCACCTGCTGCGGCATCGCGCCATTGCGGATAATTTTTAACCACCCAACAAAAAAACCTTGTTTATCGATACGAATCGAGTTATAAATATGTCCATTCCCGAATACCGTGCAGCGCCAACTATTTCCTGTTCCTGCACAAAGACGGCAATCATGGCGACAAAACCATCTCGACAAAATCAGGTCGACAAAATCCGGCTGATAAAACGAAACTGACAAAAATTGTCAGATTGAATTACAAAATGCGTCAATCCTTGCTTTCAAAAATATATGTACAAAATGTTTTCCGATGAAAACCGCTGGCATTCCTTGCCTGGCTTTCCTGGGAGGAATTTCCACCAATTACAACACGAATTTTGTTGGAGATACCAAACCAGAGTGGTTGATCGCAGAAGCAGATGAATTTGATCGTTCGTTTCTTCATCTTTCACCAACCATCGCCCTGATCACGTCTATTGATAAAGACCATCTGGATATTTACGGCAATACGGATACGCTGATGACTTCTTTCCGCATGTTTGCCGGCCAGCTGCCCGGGGATGGTACACTGATTACAAATAAAAACCTGCTGAATGCCAGGACATGGCATGAAAAACAGATGTATTACCACATCAGTGAAGAGGCTGATTATTACCTGGAAAACATCAGGATCATTGAAGGACGGTACCATGCAAATATTCGTGGAAAGTTAGATGCGGAAAACCTTCAAATGCAACACCCCGGATATCATAACCTGGAAAATGCCCTTGCAGCAGCTGCACTGGCTCACCAGGCTGGTGTCAAGGGACCTGATATCATCAAAGGACTAAACAGCTTTACAGGAGTTAAAAGACGTTTTGAGGTATGCTTTCAGTCTGCCGCTACAGTATATATCGATGACTACGCACATCATCCTGAAGAGATAAGGGCTACCATTCAATCAGCGAGGGAGATGTGGCCAGGGAAAAAGATCACAGGAGTGTTTCAGCCACACCTGTATTCAAGGACCAAAGACCTGGCCGACGAATTTGCGCAAAGTCTGCAGGCACTCGATGAATTAATCCTGCTGGACATTTATCCTGCGCGCGAAGCTGCCATACCTAATATAGACGCACACATGCTGCTTAAAAAGATCAGTTTGCCCAAAGCTGCTTATTGCAAAAAAGAAGAGTTGTTATCTGTCATAGAGACAAGCAGTCCGGAAGTATTAATCACGATGGGAGCTGGTGATATTGACCGTTTTGTCAGGCCCATCACTCAATTGTTGCAAAACAAAAGATGACACGGTAAACAGCTTGAGGACAAGTGTTCCGGAAAAGGAACGACAGTTTGGAAAAGAAAAACAAAGATCACGAAGATCATGAAGAAAACACTGATAGAAACCATTTTGTTCTGCGTGGCTTTAACGGGCATTGCAGTGCTGCTGGGCTTCACAGGCTCCAGCAACATCCAAAAACCCGCCAGGAGTTTGCATATCAGGGTTGAAAGTCCTGGCAAGCACTTGTTTATCATGCCGGAAATGGTGCGTGGGATCATCGTGGCAGAAATGGACAGCCTGGAAGGACAGGTGCCTGATCAGGAAAAGCTTCTTCAGATCCATAAGCTGGTGCATAACATTCCATGGGTGGATCAGGCAGCTGTATACCGCACCCTTGATGCATACGTCCATGTAGACATCAAACTGCTTGAACCGATGATGCGGGTCATTAACAATAAGAATCAAAGTTTTTATGTTGGTTTTAACGGTGAAATTTTTCCGCTTTCAGATGAATATACCGCTCGCGTCATGCTGGTAAGCGGACATATTGGTTTTTCACCGGATGAAGCTGACAACCTGCATACAGTCATTGAGCAGGAGGAAGATACAGGTGAAGGGCTGAAAGCACTATTCGAGCTGGCACAATATATTTCAGGTGACAAATTCTGGAATGCCTTTATCGACCAGATCTATGTGCGCAGGGATGGGCAGTTTGAGCTCACCCCAAAAAATGGCGCTCACATCATTGAATTTGGCTGCGCCAGTAACATGGAAAAGAAGTTTGACAAATTAATGCATTTTTATAACGGTGGAATCACACAAGTAGGTTGGCATTATTATAACCGGATAAATGTGGCATATGCTAACCAGGTCATTTGTTCAAAATAGATATCGCTATGGAATCTTCTGAAATCATTGTAGGATTAGACATTGGATCAACAAAAATAGCTTGCATTGTAGGCCGCAAAAATGAATACGGTAAAGTAGAAATTTTAGGTATGGGAAAGGCTGATTCTCTTGGAGTGAACCGTGGTGTTGTAGAAAACATTCAACACACGGTCAATTCAATAGACAAAGCTGTTTCTGATGCCGGCCAGGCTTCAGGCGTGGAGATCAAAGTTGTCAATGTAGGTATTGCCGGACAGCATATTCGCAGTTTACAGCATCGGGGGAACATCATGCGCAACGATATTGAGGAGGAGATCAACCATGGTGACATCAACAGCCTGATCGATAACATGTACAAACTGGCACTGCCCCCTGGCGAGGACATCATCCATGTCATTCCCCAGGAATATATTATTGACGGGCAACAGGGCATTCGCGAACCAATCGGAATGTCAGGAAATTGTCTTGAAGCCAATTTCCATATCATCACAGGAAAGATCGCAGCAGCAAAAAACATAAAAAAATGCGTAAAAAAGGCCGGTCTTGAGGTGACAGACCTCATCCTGGAACCGCTGGCATCAGCGGAAGCCGTACTCGGCCAACAAGAGAAGGAAGCAGGCGTAGTTCTTGTAGATATTGGAGGAGGCACTACAGATATTGCCATATTCCAGGAAGAGATCATCCGTCATACTGCGGTGATCCCCCTTGGTGGAAACGCCATAACAGAAGACATCAAGGAGGGTTGTGCCATTATCCGCAACCAGGCTGAGGCCCTCAAGAAAAGTTTTGGGTCGGCTCTTGCCAGCGAAAACAAAGATGAAGAGATCGTATCTATCCCTGGCTTGAAAGGCCGTGAGCCTAAGGAGATATCGCTTCGAAACCTTGCAAGCATCATTCAGGCCAGAATGGAAGAAATTATCGAACACATCTATTATGAAGTGAAAACCAGTGGTTTTGAAAAAAAGCTTATCGCAGGAATTGTCCTTACCGGTGGTGGCAGTCAGTTGAAACATGTGGCACAGCTCACGGAATTCATCACGGGAATGGATACACGAATCGGCTATCCGAATGAGCACCTGGCTAAATCCCTGAGTGGTGAAACCGGCAGTCCGATGCATGCAACAGGAGTGGGATTGGTTATCAAAGGATTTGAAAGCACAGAAACCAGAGAGCAACACAAGCAAGCACCGGGCAGAAAAAGTCCCCAAAGAGAAAGCTTTCTTGACAGGATCTTTTCCAAAGGGAGAGATTTTTTTGAAAAAGACGGAGACAATTGAAAGAAATTTCAAAAAATACATTTTAATCATAAAACACCAATTAGCTATGACAAAAGACATGATCAGTTTCGACCTTCCTAAAAATCAAAGCTCTATCATTAAGGTGATAGGCGTAGGCGGTGGTGGCAGCAACGCTGTCAACCACATGTTTCGTCAGGGCATAGAGGGTGTAGACTTTTTTGTGTGTAACACGGATGCGCAGGCATTGGAAATGAGCCCGGTCCCAAATAAAATTCAGCTTGGCGTCAGCCTGACAGAAGGACGTGGTGCCGGCAGCATTCCTGAAGTAGGTCGCAATGCCGCCATCGAAGATATCGACAGGATCAAGGAGACCCTGGGCAAAAACACCAAAATGCTTTTTATTACAGCAGGCATGGGTGGCGGCACGGGTACAGGAGCTACACCAGTGATAGCAAAGGCTTCCAAAGAGATGGGCATTCTCACCGTGGCTATCGTTACCATTCCGTTCTCTTTTGAAGGAAGAAAGAGAAAACAGCAGGCAGAAGAAGGAATCCGTGAATTATCCGAAGGTGTAGACACGCTGCTGGTCATATGTAACGACAGGTTACGTGAACTTTACGGAAACCTTTCCATCTCAGATGCTTTTGCCAAAGCAGATAATGTGTTAACAACCGGAGCAAAGGGAATAGCTGAAATCATCACACTGACGGGAAATATAAATGTGGATTTTGCAGATGTGCGTACAGTCATGTACAACAGTGGCGTGGCCATCATGGGAAGTGGCCAGGCTGAAGGGAACGACAGGGCTATAAAAGCCATTGAATCTGCTCTTTCATCACCCTTGCTGAACGACAACCAGATCAAAGGAGCTACGAATATCCTGCTCAACATTACCAGTGGTAAGGAAGAGATCCTTATGGATGAGATTTCAGAGATCACAGATTACATTCAGGATGAAGCAGGATCCTCGGCAGAAATCATCTGGGGTTTGAGCAATGACGAAAGCCTGGAGTCGAAGATCAGCGTGACACTTGTAGCCACGGGTTTTGAAGCCAGCAAAAAGCTTGATGATGATGAAAAGGAAAAGAAGGTCATGACCCTCGACGATCCCGCAGAAAAACAAACCATAGAATGGGAAGGGCCATTCAATAACACCACGGAAGAAGCACCAGCAGAGGGTATACGCCTGCATGTGAAGAAGCATAATGAAGATGGCAACAAGGATTCAGATCAATATAAGCATGAAAAACAAAAGACGCTGACAGCACAGGCTGCTGATCAATTCAAACAGAAACTTGTCAGCCAGGCAAAAACGGCTAATAGCGAAACAACACAGGACACGCATATTTCAGAAGAAGATCTCCAGCAACAAATCAAAGAACGCGAAGAACGCTTAAAAAGCCTCAGCATACAATTAAAAACACCTGAGGGGCTTGCTGATCTCGAAAAACAACCTGCTTATGTCAGACGTAAGGTGAATCTAAACCCTGTACCGGCAAGCAATGAGAGCCAGGTTTCCCGTTTTACCCTGAATGAAACAGGTGATAAAAAAACACAAATCAAATCAAATAATTCATTTTTACATGACAATGTTGACTGAAAATACGAATAAAAAGACGAATTAGCTTTTTGGTTGGCTAAATAGATTTTTATTGTAAAAATCTGTCTGTATTTTTTTATTATTTTTGCCTGGTAAATAAAAAAAGCAGAGGTGTTTATGTTAAGTATGAGCCCATTATTCACGAGACTTTTGTGGTCGCTTGTCTGGCTTCCATTCTCCTTGCTTGCTCTTACAGCATGTGATACGGAAGATGCTGAAGAAAGGGCTGACAAGGATCGCAAAAAAATCCTTGAATACTTGCAGGAAAACGAAATAGAAGATTATTATGAGATTGAATCGGGCGTGTTTATTGTAATGGAAAATCCGGGTTCAGGCGGATATCCGCACGAAGGAAGCACGGTTCGCATGAATTACACCGGTT
>PUNG01000100.1 GCA_003551675.1 Thermoplasmata archaeon | reverse complement strand
GTAGAGGAACCAGAAGAAGAGGTATACCAAGAAGAATCCATGGTCGAAGAAGTGGAGGAACCAGAAGAAGAGGTGTACCAAGAAGAACCTATGATCGAAGACGTAGAGGAACCAGAAGAAGAGCTAGAGAGTGAGGAAGCCATACATCTAGGCGATGAGATATTTACCGAGTGTCACGAGTGCGGCTTCCTGATAACAGAAGATGATTCAACCGAGTGCCCTTACTGTGAAGCCCCTCTAAACAAAAATAAATCGAATGACTGACTTACTCCTTATCTTTATCATCCATTGACTTGTATTCCTTACAATTGTCGCAGTACCATCTGTTATATTCTGCTAGCCAACGTACTTCACCGTCACAATCGGGACAGGGTTCTGTGATCTCCTCTTCTTCCTCTTCGAATTCATCCATATCCGTTTCTTCTTCGATTTCAGAAACATCTGAAACTGTTTTTTCGACCTCTTCCACATACCTTCCACAGTGATCACAGTACCATTCTTGATACTGGGGTATCCAGCGCAGTTCTAACATGCAGGAGGGGCAAAGAGTCACTTCTTTTTCTTCTTCCTCCTCATGTGTTTCTATTTCGATGGATTTGTATTCCATACAGTAATCGCAGTACCACATCTTGTATTTATCAATCCAACGTAATCTATTTCTGCATTCAACACAATGCACTTCTTTTTCATCCATAGGTATGGTGTCCGTTTCTACTTTTTCACGATCAACTTTTCCCTGGTCCAAGTGAGTTTCATCTCCTATGGTAGGATAGGATGGTTGTGTTTTTTCGACATCTTGCTTAAACGGACTAAAAAGAGTTCCCAACAAACTAGTAAAAGTCGAGCTTACTATACCCCAAATAGAAAGAGAGATGACCTCGGTCAACCCTATCTCGTCGATCATCTCGGTATAATTTGGCGATAGATCGAATGCATCTCCCATCAAAGGTCCAACGTAGTTCGCCAACAGTATGAGGATAGCGGAACCGATGACCCCTATCAAAAAGGATTGTTTTATAGCGCCTCTCTCGACTTTAGAAGGGATAAAAATACCGATGGCGAAAGAGAGAAAAGGAACTACCAAAATAACCGTAGCCAAATAAGACAATAACCCTGGTGATCCTAAAATTCCAAAGATGAAGCCGTGTATGATCAATAGGATTCCAAATACAGCAAAGGTAAGAAATCCGAACATGTATGTTTTATTTATGGAATTATTCATTTATGATCTACCACACTATTGGCTTGTGCTTTATCTTATTTATAGATGTTCTTCATTTATCAACAATATCTTGATTCCGTATTCCATCTAGGTATTCATGACAACTAAAATAGATGATATATATGTCTTATGTTCCATATAGGATATGCCCTAGATTTAATATAACACAAAGTCTGTAGTCTGTTAACAGGAGATTTTTCATGGAGCCGAGAACAAAAAAAATTTTGCCTGTTCTGTGTGCATTATTACTGATCAGTTCGATTTTGTTTGGGTCTTGGTTTTGTAGAGCGGACCCAGAGATCGGTGAAAACGATCTAATCTTGGTATCGGATACTAACGATATAACCACGCTTGAGCATCTGGGTTTCGAAATAGTTGAAAGATTTGACCATCATGTGCTCTTACGCATCCCTGACGACACGGTTTTGACGGAAGATACCGTAGGATCATCCTCTGAAGATAACTTAGGACTCGGTAAAAATATAGAAGAAAATGGAGGTCGAGAAGAAGTAGAAGAATTCCCAGGATATGATCCCATGATTCATTCCATGGTAAACAAGACAGAAGAGAGCTATATCTATGATCATATCGATACGCTTCAAAATTTTGAAAACGAAGAGGGAGTACGGACCAGACGCGATGGGACACTAGGATTCTGGGACTCGGTGGATTGGACAAAAGAAAGATTCGAATCTTATGGGTTGGAAGTATACCAACAAAATTTTACGTACAGCGGAGGTGAAAGTGCTAACGTCATCGCGGAACTTCCTGGCTCTGACCCCGAACTCAAAGAGGAAACTTTCATCATAGGAGGACATTTGGACAGTATAAACAACAGAGGGGCCGAAGAACCAGCACCTGGCGCCGACGATAACGGTAGCGGAATAGCCGTCACATTAGAGGCCGCTAGGATCATGTCCGAATATGATTTCGACCGTACCATACGTTTTGCAGCGTGGGGAGCCGAAGAGTTAGGTTTACACGGAAGTTCTTACTACGCCGAGAACATCGACCCCGCCGAAGAAGATCTGAAAGGGAAATTCAATTACGACATGGTAGGATATGCTGAGGACGATGATCTAGCTGTGACTCTTCATGCTAACGAACATTCCAATTGGATGTTGGATTATAAGGCAGATACAGCTGAAGCCTATGCCATCGATGTGGATTTTACTTACGTATATGACAGCACAGAAACCCGTTCCGACCACTCTAGTTTCTGGAATGAAGGTTACGACGCCATGCTGGCCATCGAGACCGAATTCAACCCCCATTATCACACGGAAGACGACACCCTAGATAAACTGTCTATACCTCAGATAGATTACACGGCTAAACACGCCATAGGGACGGTAGCTCATCTTGCAGGGTTGAGAAGTGAGACAGTGCAGCCACTCCCGCCTACGGACCCCGAACCAGAAGATGGAGCGGAGGGAGTCAGTACAGACCCTGTGCTGAGTGTTTATGTGGAACACGACGAAGGAGAAAGTATGGACGTTTCTTTCTATGATGCTTCAAACGATTTGATAGGTACAGATAACGACGTTGGTAACGGTGAGAGAGCATCTGAGATATGGAACGGATTGGACCTTGATACAACTTATGGATGGTATGCCGTGGCTGATGACGGTCAAGAAACTGCAGAGTCAAATCGATGGTCTTTTACTACTATGTCCGAGAAAGAAGAATATTTTGATGTAGAGATAGTGGGATACGATGAAGAGATCCACGAAGGAGATGAATTGACCGTAAACTATACTGTGACCAACACCGGAGAGGTCCAAGATACCCAGACCATAGAGTTCAAGATCGACGGTGCGGTGGAAGATAGTGAGGAAGTCACGCTACAAATCGATCAAGAACATGAAGGTCATTTCACTTGGATGGCCGAAGAAGAAGGAACATACACTATTTCGGTAGCCAGTGAAGATGATGAAGATGAAGTGACCGTCTCAGTGTTAGAAGAGGTAGTGCAGTACGAATTGACCATATATGCAGAAGAAGGAGGAACTACTGACCCTGAACCTGGTACCTACACTTACGAAGAGGGAACCGAAGTTGAATTGACAGCTTCGTCGAACGAAGGTTGGTCCTTCGTTGAATGGTCTGGGGACGAGACCGGTACCGATACTACCATAGAGATCACCATGGACGATGATAAAGAGATAACGGCACTGTTCGAAAAGGATGTCGTTGTTGATACTTACACGCTTACGGTAGACGTAGAAGGCGAAGGTGACGTTGTGGTAGAACCTGATCAAGAAGAGTACGAAGAGGGTACGGAAGTTGAATTGACGGCTTCACCGACTGAAGGTTGGTCCTTCGTTGAGTGGACGGGAGACGAGGTAGGAACGGACACGACCATAGAGATCACCATGGACCATGATAAAGAAGTAACGGCACTGTTCGAAAAGGATGTCGTTGTTGATACGTACACGCTTACGGTAGACGTAGAAGGCGAAGGTGACGTTGTGGTAGAACCTGATCAAGAAGAGTACGAAGAGGGTACGGAAGTTGAATTGACGGCTTCGCCGACCGAAGGTTGGTCCTTCGTTGAGTGGACGGGAGATCACGAAGGAACCGACGAGGTTACAACGATCATCATTGACGAGGATAAGGAAGTAAATGCATACTTTGCCCGAGAGGCGTTCTTTGAAGTGGATATATTATCGCCTCAAAGCGGAGAAGAGTTCCATGAAGGTGACGAAGTAACCGTTGAATATCGGGTAAAAAATACCGGTAGAGTTACAGGTGAGCAGGATCTCGAATTCTATGCGAACGGGGTACATGTTGAAACAGAAAAGACAAGTTTAGGACCGAATGAGAGTTACCAAGGGGAGTTCACGTGGGAGGCCGAGGAAGAAGGCGAGATAGAATTCGAAGTACGGAGTTCAGACCAAGGAGAGACGGATACGGTTTCATTCACAGTTAATACGGCAGATCATACAGACGATCCCGGCGATCCTGAAGACGATGATCCATTCCCATGGTGGATCTTGATACTCCTTCTAGCTGTAGTGGTCAGCATAGTGATAGTTTTAGCATCACAGATTAAAAAAGACGATGAAAACGGAAATAAAGAAGAACCTCCAGTATGACTAACCGAAGGTATCCTGTATATCTCCCATACTGACACCTCTTTCGTCCGGGACCCTTCTTCTAGCATAAACGGGAGATCCCCTTGTCTTCGAGAAGTCTTCGTCCTCTTGATATTTCCAGTGCCATATCCTTAGTACGTGCTCCGTGCGGACATATACTTCTTCAAGATTTATGTGGGTCCATTCGATGTATCCCACTTTTTCTTTTTTTTCTATCTTTTCTTTGACTTCTGTTTCTTCATCAGATATGTATTTCCATTTTATTTTTTTAGAAGGGGCCTGATATACGTCTCTGAGGATCAAAGTATTGCCATCAAAATCTTCCAGATTCCCCAAAAAAGCTAGACCGTCATCCATCACTACGATTATTTTTTTACCCTTTAGGTCCTTCAAGTTTTTTGTCAACAAATCTCCTATCATGGATTTTCATCTCCCATCTTCTTATCACTTTATTGTCAGTTCTCTTATTTAATATATTCGGAACATTTCTGTGAATTCTTTCAGCCGATATCAGGGCTCATCTCGAAAGTCTAGCGGGTTGTTTTTCCGCTAAGTAATACAATTCATATAAGGCGCTCGATAGAAAACCTTCCATGAGAAGTTTAATTGAGTCCAAATACAGGCATTCGATCCCTCTATCGTAATTCTTAAATAATCATGTGGAGATGTTATAGATATGGACATACATGTGAAGTACAAGGACGGTGTATTCAAGCCTTTAGAAAAGGTCGAAGGCTTGGAGGAAGGGGAAGAGCTAGAGATACATATCGAAAGAAAAGATTGGAAATCTCTAGCCATGAACAATCCCTCTTTTGATTTCTTGGATGACGAACCGGACATCTATTCTGTGGAAGACGTAATACAATGAAATGTGGGGACATCGTTCTGGTGACTTATCCTTTTACGGATCTATCTAGAGAGAAACTCAGACCCGCCTTTGTGGTCCTTCCAGAGGACGATAAAGGGGAATGGTCTGTGCGTTCATCACTAGTGTCGGTCATCCAGATGATGAATACGAGATCGCTCTAGAAGAAAGTGAGGGAGGCCTCCACCGAGACTCAGTGGTCAGGTTGAGAAAACTTATGACCGTTCATGAGTCCATAGTGAAGGGGAGGATAGGTAGTATAGAAGGTGAAAAGTTGGAGAGGATACAGGAAAAAATAAGAGATCTTTTTGCCTTCTGAAATGATGGTAGGAGATTCAAAATTGAGAGAAAAAATCGAATTTGAGCCGATGTCGTGTTACCAAACTCTTATCCTCAGAGACGGCAACCCCTCAACATCTTCTTCCTAGACACCCTTCTTCGGACATTCCAATCGAATATCTAAATAGTATTCACACGTTCATACTACTTATGTGCATACAATTTATCGACAGGAGATCCGAACTCAAAAAGCTGAACTCCTTCTGGGACAGACCCGAGGGGGCCTATGTTCTTTGGGGAAGGAGAAGATTGGGTAAAACAACACTACTCCGAAAATTCTCCGATGGAAAAGAAACTATCGATGGTAAAAAAATCAAATACATACCGCTCTGGAGAATCCTGTTAGCCAAAGGCAGCTAAAAACCTTTCCTCTCGAGCAGGCCTGAGGGGATCATGATCTCTCCAGTCTTCACCCATTTATTCCAGCTATAAAGAAATACTTAAATCGTCTTGAGCTTCATTTGGAATATATGCGTCGAACCGAGATCAAGATGAGATGGGGCGTATCCTTCATACCTTCTTTTTTTAGCAGATCAGAAAACAATCCCCGGACACTGCAAAACTCTTATACATCCTGCGAGTATATTTTAAAAGAGGGTAAAAAACATGGCGGATACGGACCTAGTAGGCAGGTGCGGACTTTACTGCGGATATTGCATAATCTACAGGGCGGAAAGGGATTCTCAACAGCTGAGAGATGAGATAGCTAAGGAAAACGGTTGTGAACCCGAAGACGTACACTGCGATGGATGTCAAAATGTGTTGATCGAAGGGTGGGATTCCGATGACGTTTGGGGAAAGAACTGCGAGATAGTCAGATGCCTGGAGAGTAAAGGGATGAACACCTGTTACGAGTGCGAAGTAAAGTGCCACAGCTTTCAAGGATGGTACGAACACATGTTGGAATACGGTGAAGACCTGAAACAGAATCTGAAGAGGATAAACAGCGGAGATCAAGAAGCATGGTTGAACGAGGAGGAGAAAAGATGGTCCTGTAAAGCGTGTGGCAAACCACTTATCATCAACCTCGATAGCTGCCATGAGTGTGGAGAGTCGATACGATGAAATTCATAACACCGACGGAAAAGAAAGAGGGGGCCGGTGCTAAAATAAAACGGTTGTTCCCGAGCGAAGAGATGAAGCATCTCGATCCCTTCGTGCTTTTAGATGAGTTCTTTGTGGATCCTTCCAAGGGATTTCCCGAACATCAACACGGAGGATTCGAAGCGATAACTTACATGCTGGGTGGAGGATTTCGACACAAAGACGACCTGGGCAACGATTCTACAGTATACGAAGGAGGCGTACAGAAATTTACCGCTGGAAGAGGCATAACTCATTCTGAGATGCCAGCAGGTGAAGATATGAGTCACGGGTTCCAATTGTGGGTGAATTTACCCAGAGCTTACAAGAACGTGGAACCGGATTACATCGCATTGGCATCTGAAGACATACCAGAACATGAGGAAGGTGGTAATTTAGTGAGAACCATCGTGGGAGAAGGTTCTCCCATAAACTTCCATGTTGAGATCACTTACAGAGACGTACACTCCAAAGAGAAATACCGGTTAGAGGTACCGGACGAACATGAAGGGCTGCTGTACCTCTATAGTGGAGATGTAGAGGTAGAAGGGACCCCCATGAAACCCTCTACTGCGATATCCATCGACCAGGGCACGGTTAGATGTATCCAACCTTCACGGTTCATATTTATCACCGGTAAACCATTGGGTGAAAAGATATCATTACGCGGTTCCTTCGTTGAATGAAGATAACATCTTGTTCAGAAAGTATCTCAATGCAACAAGATGTTGATCAAAGTTTACTTGTAACGTTGAGGTATGGAAACCATGTCACCAATATGGATCTGATTTTCCTGGAAGAATCCTCTCTCTACACCTTCCTAAACTCTAAACTTCTTTGAGCTATCATTCAAAGCATACCATATCCGAAAAGCGTAATATGTTTAACTACGATTATGATAATCAT
>PUNG01000127.1 GCA_003551675.1 Thermoplasmata archaeon | reverse complement strand
CCAGCAGCAGAAGCTACAGTGTGAGGTGATCTTTTGGGAAAAAACCGATCGGCCGGCGGAATGAAGCCAGGCCGGTTCTTAACCCCTTTTTTTACTTTTTTCATCGCATCAATCTTGATTTTTTCACTCGGTATCGTATTTCATTCTCAAGCAGTTGAAGGTGTTTCAGAGTCTATCGAAGATGTCGGTATAGAGGATATCGAAGTCGAATTTCCAGATGAGTTCATAGCGGGCTTCTTCAACGAAGTGAGGTTTGATAGTCAGGAAAGGGAAGTCAATATCACCATGTATCCTGAAGACGATCCAGATATAGAATATCAGTGGTATTACGACGAAGAGGATGGTTGGGAAGGAGATACTGGATATCTAGACGAAGTAAACACGTCTTACATAGGTGGATCGTGGGAGGTCCATATCTCCGTGGATGATGAAGACCCAACAGATGTTGTATGGACCATAGAGTTCGAAGTCGAAGGCGAAACACACGCTCTTTCGGTAGAAGTGGTCAGGCCGAGAGTTTCTTTCACTTACTCAGGAGACCTACGGTACTTCTTCGAACCGTATCAAGACCAAACGGAAGGTACGGATTCCATAAGCGTCAGGAACACGGGCAACGTGAAGTTGATGGTGGAGATCTACACCGACTTTCCTGAGGCGGACATAGAGCTGGGAGGTGAAATAGAGCATGGTGATGAATTAGCCCCGGATGAGAGCGCCACCATCGAACTGAACTACCGAAGAAGTACATCGGGAGCACGGATCCCCACGACCTTCGGCACCTTGACCGTCGAAGGTAGAGCTCTAAGCAGAGTCGCTCCCGATCCCGACGAAGACTTTGTCGTTCATCCCGGTCCGGCTTTCCCTATAGATGCAAGTTATACGGTAGGATACGAAGGCTTCGAACAGGAAGGCAACGAAGGTTTTACTGTCCAGTACGAAAGATCCATAGAAATAGACGGGTTAACCGAAGGCGAAGCCGTTTTCTATGTGTACCCAGAACAGCTCGTATCCGTTGACATACGGACAGAGAACGTCACCTTCGACGAAGAAGACGTCACCGCAAAAGCTCGAAACGGAGAAGAACTCGAAGAGATAGATCTAGAGATACCAGGCTCTTTGAGCCCGGAACACGAAGAGATGAAGATAACCGTACCTTTCGAATCTCATCATAGAAACGACGGCATGATAGAACTGATGATCGAAGATGAAATCTACACCACCCATGTAGAGATAGACGAAGCCGTGGACCCACCAGAGCCGGACGACGACTTGTTCCTGGGCAGAGATGCACGTGAACTGACTCTTGGAGTCATGGTGGTCGGTGCCATAGTCCTTTTCGGCGCCGTTAGGATCTTGTTGAGCAAGAAGAAGGAAGAAGATTGATTACCACCTTTTGATATCCCTAAAGGAACAAGAAATTTAAATATAGAAAGACTATGATATTTCGTATAGAAAAAGGAGAGGAGAAATATATCGGAAAAAACCTCGCTAGTAGCTCTCTGTTACGCAGGAGGTGACCGCCTTGGGATATCTGAGCGGTAGAACTAAAAAACTCTCCTCATTGATGGTCTTATCGACCCTTTTACTTTTCATGACGCTGCCGTTTTTAACGAACACATGTTCAGCCGGCGACGGCACAGGCGTTGGTGTAGAACCCATAGAACCCAGGATAGCCAACGTGGAGATCGTACGTGAAAATGGAGAGTATCGTTTCAAGATCGATATCTTCGACCTTAACGGTTGGGCACACGTGAACAAAGTCGAGATCGGACTCTACAGAAAAGACGAACTCATAGATCACTACGTCTACAATCAAACCTTCGACTTTGAGGACGAATTCTCTGTTGAGAAAGGAGAAGCCCTGAGGGATCACGGAGTAGAAAAGTCAGACGGCGACTCCGTATCAGAAAGGTGTACGTTGACTCTCTTTCTCAGGCTGAGAGACAGGGGTTACGACAGGGTGCTGATCCGTGCCGTAGACGACCACGGAGGTACCGCCGTATCGACCATGGATTTTCCAGGCATAGCCGCCGGTCAGCCTTACACATGGCTTTTCCTTCCTCTGGCAGTCATCGTCGCCGCCGCCGTAGTATACAAAGCGTTTAACGGAGGTGAGAGCGGTGGCTGAAAGAGAGATACTTTCCAACAGGTGGAGACATATCATGATCTACTTCACGTGTACATTCGTCTCGGTCTTCGTCTTCCTCGAGTTCTTCTTCACCCTCTTTTTCTTCACCACCATAGCACCGACCGACCTCCTCTACTACTTCACACCGGCGCCCTTCTTTTTGGGTGAATCATTAGAGAGCTTTCTACTCACCTTTGTTCTATTCCTGGTCATGTTCGTGGTGCTCAGGACCAAAGTATATGTGAAAAGTAACAGGGGCTTGAAGTTCAACAGTAGGAACTCCGTCGCTCTTCTTCCCTTCTACCTGATAACGCTGCCCTCCCTGGGCTTTTACATAGCTACCATTCCACTCGAGCTCTCCAACATACTGATCTACGTTATCTTCATCCTACTCTTCGAATCCTTCGTGGAACACATACAGGTGTCCGATTACCGCAGAGCGTCTAAGATCATCAAAGAAGAACCTGAAAAGAAAAAAAGGTTCGTTTTTTGCCCTGTCTGCGCTTCCAAGGAACTTAGAGTACACGATGAATGTACGAACTGTGGAGCGCCTCTTGGAAAAGTAGGAAGGTTCGACGACATAAAACCGAACGAAAAGACATGCCCAGGCTGTGATGAAAAGATACCCGTGCACCTGGAAGAGTGCCCAGAGTGTGGAGAGATCTTCGAGAGAAAGAAGAAGAGGATCAAAAAAGCAGAGATCCGACGGAAGAAAAAGTTGAAAAGACGGGTAGAAAAGAAGTTCAAGGAGATGAAGAAGAGATGGTCGATGCTCAGAAAGAGCGATGTGGACTTGAACGAACTGAAAAAGGCCATACGCAGGGCCAAGCGTGCCAAGAAAAAGAAAGATTACCAAGACGCTTTAAAGTACATAGATAAAAGTCTACATATCGCCGAAGAGTTACTCTCCAAAAAGACCGAAAAAGAACCAGAAAGAACGGAAGAGCCAAAAGAGACGGTATGTCCCGACTGCGGAGGTATGATCCCTGAGGGTTCAGATAGATGTCCTGTCTGTATCAAATATCTCGGAGAGAAAACTCCGGTACCCGAGGAGGAAGACGATGAAGGGATCGACGAGGAGTTGGAAAAACTGGAAAAAGAGGTCAAAAGGGCATTCGGAGAAGAGATAGACGAGTGCCCTATCTGTGCTGCGGACATAACTCCTGGTGCAAAAAAATGTTCCGAATGCGGAGAACCGTTGGAAGATGAGGAGGAAGAAAAAGAGGCCCAGGAGTGCCCTATCTGTGCTGCGGATATAACCCCTGGTGAAAAAAATTGTCCTGAATGCGGAGAACGGTTGAAGGGGTCATGAAAACCTTTTAATAAAACTTTATTCTATCTGACCATCATGGCAGAGAACGATAGCTCAGTGTTCAGTCGAGACCTACTCAGCATGTTCTACGGATTACTAGCGGCTCTGGGTGTTGCTTTTTACTTCGGCTGGTCCTTACTATACGGTACCTGGACCGATATGGGTGTGTATGCGGTTACGGTTGTTTTGGTCGGCTTCGGAGTAGTGGGTTATCTACTTTATTCCATAGAAGACTGATCTTCACTCTTTTTTGCAGAGGTACGCGGCGTCAGCGTTTTCATCTCCACAGTTCAAACACTTTCCTTGGTACTCTTCTCCCTGGTACAGCGTTCCAAGGATGTGCCTATCGGTGCTCTCTTCTATGTTTTCACCGCATCCACGGCTGCCGCACCAACCTATACGGTATACCTTCTCTTCCACGATATCCGAAAGGTCTTCGGCGTCCACCATATTTTTCTGTAGGAAGTCCTCCGCCTTACTATACATATCTTCTTCCATGGCCTCACATTCTTCCCGCACTCTTTCCACCACCTCTTGGTGACCGTACTCCTTCTTATCTCCATGGTCTCTTCTCACCAACGTGATACTCTTCTGTTCCAACTCCTGAGAGCCAATATCTACACGGATCGGTATTCCCTTCATCTCGGAATCGTAGAACTTACTGCCGGGTCTTACGTCTTCCCTATCGTCTATATCCACCCGGAAACCCGCTGATCCCAATCTTTCCTTAAGATCATCACAGTAGTCCAATATCTCAGACTCCTTTTCACCGTAGGTTATGGGTATTATCCTCACCTGTATAGGTGCTACCGCCGGGGGCAAAACGATACCCTTCTCATCGCCGTGTATACCTATAATCGCGCCTATCAACCTAGCGGACATACCGTAGGTAGTTTGATGAACGAATCGATGTTCTCCTTCCACGTCCTCGTATCTTATGTCGTAAGCCTGGGCAAAATTCGTCTTGTACTGGTGGATCCCGGCTATCTGTAACAGTCTTCCTGTGGGCAGCAAAGAATCAACACCTACCGTGTACTCCGCACCCGGAAACTTGTCCCATTCAGTTCTTTTCAACTCTAGATTCGGTAAGCAGAGCTTTCTAGAGAGGTCTTCCATTATCTCAAGGTCCTCTCTTATCTGCTCTTCGGCATCTTCTGAAGTTTCATGACAGGTATGGGCTTCAAAGAAGTGTATCTCTCTCATCCTGGTGAAGGCCCTGGTCTGCTTGGTCTCGTATCTGAATACGTCCACCATCTGAAATATCTTCAGAGGTAGATCCGCATGGGACCTTACCCAAAGGTCAAAAACGGGGTACATGGCGGTTTCGCTGGTGGGCCTGAGTAGGAGAGGTATGTCCAATTCGTTACGGCCCGCTCTTGTGACCCAATATACCTCGTCATCGAAACCCTTGATGTGGTCGGCCTCTTTTTGAAATTCGTCCTCCGGTATAAGGAGTGGAAATTTTACCTCATGGTGTCCGGTCCTCCGCATATGACTTCTGGTCTCGGAGTCGATGTTCCACATCAGCTTCCAGCCGTAGGGCCTCCATATGTTCATACCCTTCACTGGATACCTCTTATCGGTGAGCTCGGAGCTTTCGATGACCTGGTTGTACCACTCGCTGTAATACTGCGTATCCACCATCTCATACGGTTCTTTCTTTTCGTTCCCCATTGTATCACACTTTTATACTGTTTTGGATAAAGGCTCTCCTTTTTTAATTGTTCGGTTTTCAGCGCATGCCGCCAAGGTGAGAGTACTTTCTCCTCAATCGCCGGATCTCACTCCTCTCTTCAGATGAGAGTTGCCTACCTATCTCATACTTATCGGCTTCCCAAACCGGCCTGTATTGACTCATTATGTTCACCCTGGGGTCCTTCAGTTCGGAGTCTATCCACTCTAAAAGGGGTTTGGTACAGCAGTCCAGATGGCCGGGTAAAACCAGGTGCCTTATTATCAAGTCTCCGGTCTCTTCGGCGTGTAGATGGTTTCTTTTCACCACGGAAGTGTAGTTTCTGACCTTTGAGAGCCTTTCAGCACACTCTTCATCCCAATACTTGAAATCCGTCAGGTAGACGTCCATGAGTCCCGACAGTATCTCCATGGCCTCTTCACTGATGTACATGTTAGAATTCCATAACTGTGGGAGAGATACCGATATCAAATTTAGCACCTCTAATATGTAGGGTATGTTAGGGGTGGGATCACCTCCTACCCAATTGACGTTTTTACCTCCTCCGTTTTGGATACGGTCCGCTAAAACCTCCGCTGGTACCTTTCTCCCTTGGTTAAGATGACTTATATCGTAATTCTGGCAGAATACACAATTCAGATTACAACCCGCAAAAAACACGGTATGTGAGGGGACGAGCTCTCTTTCCTCACCCATGTGGAGAAAAACGGACGATATCTTACTCTCTAAAACTCCGCAGGCTCCCGATCCGCCCAGCTTCCTGTTCACTCCGCACCTCCTTTCACAGAATATACAGTTCTCCAACATCCTATCCGCCAACTCTCTTTTGAGTTCCAGTGATGGGACGCCGTCCTTACGCTGTTCTGTGAGTTCGCTCCATAGCTCGGCCATCTTATAGTTCGAGCGGTCCTTTTGCTCGTCTCTCGCTTTAGCCCGTAGATAGTAAGGATCAAGTTTTCCACTCGATATCTTGTTGTATCTGTCCAACATCGTTCATCAAAGAGAGAGGTAGGTATAAGATTTTTATGAAAAACTCTAAGACTTCAAAACAAGGTAGATGTGTACTATCATAACCATCCAAGCCGACAATACCAATATAGGGGGCAGTATAGGCACATACCTAAACAAAAGTGATCCGTCCGCATGTACCCAGAAAAAGGTGGAAAAGAAGAGAAACAGCTGGAATTTCAGCGCCATGAGCATATTAGTCCTGCTCTTCAAACTCTTTTTAAAAATTGCCAAGAGTCCCTGGGAAACGCCCACTCCCAACCAGATGACTATCAAACCACTGAAGTCAGGTATGAAGAATAAAGAACCGAAGAAAACCAGGAATGCGATAAAGGTCTGCAGATAAGGTAACCTAGGATAATAAAACAGTTCCACCAGCACTTCAGGGATGGTATCTTCAAAACTCTCTCGCCAAGTTTTTTTCGAAGATGAGATAAAATATATGCTCGATATGAAGAAAGGTATGAAAGCAAGGTTATGGAAAAGGCCCAGTGAAAGGACGGCGTCTAAACCCAAGAGTAGAAGAACCAGTCCTATAAAGAAGCGCCTCTTATCGATTTTATCCATCAAGACAAATAATCTTCTCTCTCTAAAATAGTTTATGGTCTCTTCATCCCTAAATCGTCCGTCACTTTGATGGGTTTCGAGATCCGAGTGAAAAAGAGTCGAAGTCTCTTTCTGAGCTCTACTGGAACGCCTTTCTCTGTATCTCGATGAGTTCTTTGATACCTTTCTCAGCCAGGTTCAGCAGTTCGTCGTGCTGCTCCCTGGTGAAAACAGCTTCTTCTCCCGTGGCCTGGATCTCGATAAAATCGCCCTGGTCGTCCATGACGACGTTCATGTCTACATCCGCGGCGAAATCGTCCTCGAAGCAGAGGTCCAGAAGTTCCTCCCCATCCACGACTCCCACGCTTGTAGCCGCGACCTGTTTTTTCATGGGATCTTCGTCTAGGATACCTTTCTCTACCATCTTATCTACGGTCAACTTCAAAGCGGCCCAGGCACCGGTTATGGATGCGGTCCTGGTGCCTCCGTCGGCCTGTATAACGTCGCAGTCCACCCAAAAGGTTCGGGCGCCCACTTTCTTCAGATCTATACCTGCTCGAAGGCACCTACCTATAAGACGCTGGATCTCTTTGGTCCTTCCTTTGGCTCCTCTCCTCTCTCTCCTCACACGTTCTTCAGCGCAGCCGGGCAGCATACCGTACTCCGCGGTCAGCCATCCCTGCTCCGCTTCTTCCTCATTTATCCAGGGCGGCAGGGATTCCTCCACCATAACGGTACAGAGGACCTTGGTATTTCCCGTTTCGATAAAAGCCGAGCCGTCCGGATTTTCTAGATGGTTCAATTCTATCGTGGTCTTCCTGATCTCATCGTTCGCTCTGTTTTCTCTTGACATCATTACACCTTTTTTTATCCCAGATAAACACTGACGATATAAATGTTGGGTCAGATCATGGGAAAAGTTATTATCCGCTCCCTCTTTCCAAAATACCGTCATGGAATTGGAATGGAACGAAATAATAACTAGAGGTGCCGAGGCCGAGGTATGGAAGGGAGAGTGGAGGAACCGAGAGATGATAATAAAGAAGAGAGTGAAAAAGGGTTACAGGCATCCAAAATTGGACGAGATCATAAGGAAAAAAAGGATAAGAAAAGAAGCTAAACTCATCACCGAAGCTAGAACGTTAGAGGTCCCGGTACCCATAATCTACGACCTGAACGAAACAGAAACCTTACTGGTCATGGAGTATTTCCAAGGGGAACGAGTCATGGACTGTATAGAGAACGATATAGACGTTGACCTAAAAAAGATAGGATCCTACATAGGAAAACTACACCAAGAGGGGATAACACATGGAGATCTCACCACTTCCAACATCTTGTTCGACGAGAGAACGAAAAGCCACTGCTTCATCGATTTCAGCCTGGGTGAGAACGATTCTTCCAAAGAGATCATGGGAGTGGACCTTCACCTTTTGAGAGAGGCGCTGGTCAGCGTGCACGAAGAGCCTTTAAAACTCTTTGAAAAAGTGGTAGAGGGTTACGAAGAAACTTGCAGCTTTCACCAAGACGTGATGAACTGGGTAGAGGATATAGAAAGGAGAGGTAGATATAGATGAATAACGACGTTTTGAAAGTTATGACCTCCAACAGGGGTAAGTACGTAGAATACAAAAAAAAGCTGAAAGATCATTACCACAAGATCGAGATGATGAACCTGGACTATCCCGAGATACAAGCGGACGGATTGGAAGAAGTGGTACGGTTCGCCCTGGAAGATCTAGAAGAACATTCACCTCTGATAATAGACGACAGCGGTCTTTTTATCGACGCACTCGACGGATTTCCAGGTGTTTACTCCGCATACGTGATGAAAACCATAGGGTGTGAGGGGATACTCACCCTGATGAAAGAAGAAAACCATAGGAGTTCGAGGTTCGAATGCGTGATAGGCTACATCGGCCGGGAAAAGAACATATTCAAGGGGATATCAAAAGGCACTATAACCCGCGAGAAAAGAGGTACGGAAGGTTTTGGGTACGATCCTATATTCAGGCCGGATGGTTTCGAGAGAACCTACGCCGAGATGAGCAGTGAAGAGAAAAATCGTATCAGCCACCGCGGAGATGCCATGGAAAAACTGCTGGACTTCGTCGGATGATGAGTGCATTCACTCCGAGATCACTCTGGTCACTTGAAATTTACCGCCTTCGAAGAGCAGAGTAAAGTAGGACGTTTCGTGCGCCGTGGACCTCATCTTGTCGATGGCTAGGTAACGACGCGTTTCTACCTTGTCCAACCTTTCCTTACTCAATATGATGGTACCGTCGGCCAAGAACTCTTCCTCTCTCAGTGTCTGCTTCGTCCGTGCCCTTTCTGTCAGCAGGAAAGAAGTGAGCCCCTGAAAATCTCTCAACCATTCAAATATATGGAAAAGGACCTCTCTTCTGTCTTCCATCTTCGAGATCATCTCCAACGTGGTCAACGAGTCCAAAACCAAGAGTTCATAATCGGTGGTAGCCCTTATATTTTCCACGTACGTTTTGAAAACGTCTATCCAATCTTCCGGGTCCGGTTCCAACGTTTCTCTTAGATAGCTGGCGTCAACGATGGTGATCTTCTCTCTCACGTCTTCGGGGTCCATATTCATGCCTTCGAATTGATCCGCAAGACTCTCTCTACTCTGTTGAAACGAAATGTAAAGACCCTTGGTCCCTTTCTCTAAAGCGTTGTGGTATAATATACTGTAACTCATGGACGACTTATAGGTTCCCGGGTTACCGGACAACAAAACCACGTGACCTTCTGGTATTCCTCCAGACATCTGGCTGTCCAGATTCTCTATATACGTTTTGATCCTTTTTTTCTTGGTCATGTTATCTCCTATTACCATGATTTTTTTATAATCGATACTTGGGTGGCAGCCGATTACTCTTCTGCTCTATTTACATATTCAGTAGGGGTAAAAAACATTTTGGTCGTTTTCCATCAAAATGACGCATCTTCAACCACGTCTACAATATCCTCGGCTCTAGAAACGGTATAGTCCGCTTTTTTCGTCTCCTGGTCTGGTCCGTAACCGTATCTCACAGCTAAACTGGGTATACCGACTTCTTCCGCCGCCTCGATATCGTGATATCTGTCTCCTACCATCACGGCTTTCTGTGGACCGAATTCATCTAGGAGTTCCTTCAGATTTTCGGCTTTGGACTTTCCGGGAATATAACTCTTTATGGATGAAAAATACTTGTCTATGGAAGTAGATTTCAAAACAGCTTGGATATAATCCTCTCTACCGTTGGAGCAGATAGCGAGTTCATAACCCCTTTCTTTCAACTCCTTCAACATGCTTTTCACGCCTTGGTACAGAGTTCCTTTTACGGGGATCATCTTCGCCTCGTTTTTGGCGATCTCGTTTTTTATCTTATTCTTAAGATGCATCTTATCTTCTGGTGTTAGATTTATTATTATCTGGTCGGTGTGCTCACCGAACTGTTTCAGTATATCCTCTCTGGATATATCTACACCGAAGGAGGAAAATGCTCTCCGTAGTGCAGGAACGCTCACTTCGTCCGTTTTGTACAGCGTGCCGTCAAGATCGAAAACAACTAGACCTTCAATCATCTTATCAACCTTTTATGACCTTTAAAATCTCACAGGCTTTACATCTTTCGTTCATGGCCGGTTCGCCGCACTCGGCACATCTTCCCAACTTCCTTCCGTCTTCGTATTTTTCTTTAAGAGGGTCCTTGATCTTCTCATAGGAGCTAAGTATGGAGTATTTTACACCAGGCGTGTTGTCCTCTAATCGGCCTATGACGTCTCTATAAAGCCCTCTCAAAGCCGTGTCCGCGTAGGGACACTCCTGCTCATGTACCTCCATGTGGGAGGTCAGCGCATAAAGATAACTCTCCTTTTCCGTCACCTTTCTCAAAGGATTGATCCTGGGGACGAGACCTTCCTTAACTTTATCGTGGGGTGCCAACCTGATCATCTTCTTCATGTCCGACCTGCAAAAGTTCATCAAGATGGTCTGGGCCGTATCGTCTAGATTCAGTCCCGTGGCCAACATATCGAGATGGTTCTCCTTCGCCACGGAGTTCATCAACCATCTTCTTAGAACTCCGCAGACCGAGCAGGGTTTACCACCGCACACTTCCTTGAGTTTCAGCATCTCGTCCAGGGGATGACCGAATTCTTCCTCAAAAGAAACTATACTATATTCTATACCGAGTCGTTTGTACTCTTCTCTAGCTATCTTCAAACTTTTGGGTCTATATCCGTCTATACCTTCATCGATGGTTATGCCAAAAACGGAACTGTCCCTCCTTTCTTTAAGGATCTCGTGGATCATGTTCAGGGCCACGATACTGTCTTTTCCTCCCGATACCGCCACGCCTATATCTTTACCTTTTCCAAGGTCGACCTGCTTTCTGAATTCCTTGAACACCTTGGTCTCGAAGAAGTCTTTAAAATGTTCACTACACAGACTCTCACCGCTGTATCTTATGTACGTGATGGAAGGTTCTCCGCATCGACTGCATCGCTTACCCATTGAAAAGGGGTTGCAGCGCTGATATAAAAAATATTTGATGTAACGACGGAACTTTTCTTGATCGGTTTTTGGCCCCATATCTTTACTATATAGTTTAACCGTAATCAATATAGTTTAATTATAAAATATGTTTTTTGATAAAGTTTATATACTTCTATAGTGTTACATAAGACGGGTGAAAACCATGAAAAAACAAACAATAGTTTGGCTGATAGCGTGTTTTCTCGTTATTAGCACAATAGGAATAGGATTGTCTATGACAGACGACACCTCCCAAGCAGCGGAGGACGGTGAAATCGATGAGATCGAAGTGGAAAGTATCGAATGTATTGGTGAAGAAATGTACGATATTTCGGTGTTCAAAGGATATGGAACAGGAGATAGTGAAATGTTCGAAGAGGGTGAAGGGCTAGAAGGATGGACCTTCGAACTCTGGAGAAAATCATACGTACCTTTTGGATCTCCATGGTATCTGGTTGCCAGCGGTACGACCTGTGAGGAAGGATGGGTACATTTCGATCAGGATTCTATAGTAGAGTCGAACTATGATGGATCCTTAGAATGTTTTCCCTCTCCTTGGAACTATCATTTCAAGGTTCGAGAGATCATGAAAGATGGTTGGTATTTTGTGAGGGGAGAAATAGTCTCAGGTTCTTCCGGAGAAGGTGATACAGATTTCGACGTGGAGGATGGGTACGTAGAAAAGTCATTCCAGATGTATAAAGGGGATGAAATGGAGATACACTTCTACAACGCTCTCGAAGAAGAGGAACGCCTTCCGTACGATCTAAAGGTTTACAAGAACGACGGTGAAACAAACATGCCCATAGAAGGATGGGGATTCGAACTCTATAAAGAGAATCTTTCCAACCCGGGCGAGTGGCTCTTTATATTCAGTGGAGTTACCGATGAAACCGGTTCTATCGCCTTCTATGACTTGGTTTGGAACGGCCACTATAAGGTGAGAGAATATCTTGATGAATACTGGTACTTCACAGGCGGCCTGGTGATCGGAGGATCAGAAGATGGAAGTGAGGACTTCTATCAGGGTGAAGGCTATGTAGAAAAGACTTTCTACTTTGAGTGCGACCCCTACGTAGAGATACACTTTTGGAACGTATACGAGAAAGAAGAACTCGGTGATCTGATGATCTACAAGTTCCACGATGTGAACTACGATGGTATCTACGACGAAGAGATCGACTACTTGATGGACGGTTTCGAATTCCAGCTCTGGGAAGCGGACGAAGAAGGCAACCCGATAGATACCATAGGTGACGTAGTAGAGACCTCTGAAGGAATGTACACTTTTG
Source organism: Thermoplasmata archaeon (assembly GCA_003551675.1). Lineage (GTDB taxonomy): Archaea > Thermoplasmatota > Thermoplasmata > Halarchaeoplasmatales > Halarchaeoplasmataceae > Natronoplasma > Natronoplasma halalkaliphilum. Next base: position 14,350 of record PUNG01000127.1, on the reverse strand, counting down.
AGGATCTAGAAGCGGGTTACTACGTGGTACAGGAGCTGATCCGCGAAGCCGAAGAGGGATGCTGTTGGGTTTCAACCACAGGAAAGTTCATCGATGATCTGGGGACTTTGATCGCGGTGGAAGTGGAAACTGAGGGGACCGCTGAGGCATGGTTCGGCAACGTACGTGGTGGAAACATCCAGGGTATGAAATTCCTCTCGGTGGAGGGAAACGAAGAGTTCATTGTCGGACTCGATAAACCACTGATGGGGTGGCCTATCAACCTATGGACCGCAGAAGACGGGAGTCCGTCTGAAGTAGTGAGTACAACGATAACGGATAGAGCAGGCGAGTACCGATTCGAGTGTTTAGTTCCAGGCGAGTACTTCGTACAGGAGGAGATGTGGGACGGATGGTATAATGTGACTCCAGACATACAGCATGTGTATGTTGAGCCGTGCACCACCGTTGAAGGCGTCGACTTTGCAAACTGCATGTACAAAGATATCTATGGAATAAAGTTCTACGATTACACCATGGACAGTGAATTCACCGAGGATGATTGGGTCCTAGAAGGCTGGGAGATCAATCTCTGGAACGATATCGATGGAGAACCTGGAGATATAATATACACAACACATACCCTTCCGAACGGCTATTACTTCTTCGATGGTCTGAAAGTGGGAACCTATTACGTAGAAGAAGTGATACCTGAGGGATGGATCAACACTACACCATCCTTAGTAAAGGTAGAATTCAACTGCTGCACACCGTGTTACCCTGTGAACTTCGGCAACTACGAACTACCGCGCATAACCATAATCAAGTTCAACGACACGGATATGGACGGCCAATACAACCGGGACTTTGAACACCTGGTGGACAGCGAAGTATTGTTCTCTATAGATAATTTGGATCTGCAAACAAGGGATGACAGAATTGTCATCGGAGAATGGACTTCCTACGTTGAATTGGGTAACTACATGATCACGGAACATCTACCAGAAGGATGGGTGAACACGACTCCATTGGTACAAATGACCGATCAACCTTTAGGACCAGGAGACCACTGGATTGTTGAATTCGGTAACGTGCAGTTCGGTGATATAGAGGTGTTCAAATTCCACGATCTGAACATGAACAGCGAATTCGATGAAGAATACGAATACGGACTCGAAGGATGGACCTTCAACCTGTGGAGTACTATCATGGAAAATGACTCTCCGAGACCCGACGAGATTTTAGAGGCTAACGTAACCGATGAAAACGGATTTGCCATGTTCTGGGAGTATGGACCTGGATTGTACGCAGTTGAAGAGATCATAGAGGCTGGTTGGTATCCAACAACGGATATCATACAGTATGTAGAGATCATACCAGGAGAAACCGTGACAGTCGAATTCGGTAACGTACAGTTAGGATGCATAGAAGTGTTCAAGTTCCACGATCTGAACATGGACAGCGAATTCGATGAAGAATACGAATACGGGCTCGAAGGATGGACCTTCAACTTGTGGACCACGGACGACGGAGAAATAGATATTTCCATAGAACATGGCGTTTCGGACGATGAAGGGTTCGTGTACTTTGAAGAACTGCTCCCAGGGTTGTACGCCGTCCAGGAAGAAGAACAGGATTGCTGGTTCCCAACTACCGATACGGTACAGTTCATAGAGATAGGTCCAGGAGAGACCGGTATTCTGCAATTCGGCAATGTAGAAGGCGCTTCGATACACGGCTTCAAGTTCTGTGACGTGAATCTGAATCAAGAGTTCGATGACGACGAGTGTGGCCTAGAAGGTTGGGAGATACGTCTTACTCCGATGGGAGAAAACCATGCAGTGCCCCATATAGGTCCGGAGTATATGTACACCTATACCGACGAGAACGGCTACTTCGAATTCGTCTGCTTGATGCCGGGGACATACCTACTCGAAGAGATCATCCAGCCAGGATGGTACAACAGCACACCAGATCACTACGAAGTAGAATTGTTACCGGGAGACGAACTTAGATACGACTTCGGCAACTACAGATACGGAGACATCACAGGACTTAAATTCTTTGACTTCACCATGAGCGGAATCTTCGAGCCAAAAGAAGGAGACATACCGCTGAGAGGCAGAGAAGTACAACTGTGGACATCTGATGAAGACGGTAACCCAACAGGCGATGAACCCATATACACTACTGAAACCGACGAACACGGAATATACATATTCGAGGATGTTGGACCTGGAGACTATGTCGTGTATCAGCCAAAACCATGCTGTGATTGGGAACACACAACTCCCAGACAACAACATGTAAGGATGGGATGTGTTGAAGAGAAAATAGTGAACTTCGGCGAATACAAGTATTCGAGTATAGACGTCTATGTCATATGTGGTTGGGAAGGCATCGAAGTGATGATCTACGAATCCGATGAATACGGCGAATGGCATGAACTCCTAGAATCAGGCTATACGGGAGAACACGGATGGTACATCTCTGAACAACTAGCGCCAGGATATTACATAGTCGAACTCGGAGACGGACAATACGAACACGTTCAGTTGAGGATGGGAGAACAGGTCGAATTCGAGTACAACAACGATATCCCGCAAGGCATGATATTCGCAGAGGCGATATACGCTAAAATCGAGTGAGATCGGTCGAACGTCAAACCAAAACCCTTTTTCTTTTATTTTTTAAATGATATCTATATGCGGATCTCATCATGATCTATATTGTCCTAAATAGATAAGTTTTAGTAGTTGAAGAGACCTATTAATTAAGCTCAAGAGGAGGGATATAGATGAATGATAAACCTATCAAAATAAAAGATATAGATGACGATATAGTGAAAAATTTGGAGGGGTTTTGCTTACCCAAAGATAAAGAAGATGATCCTTTTTTCATAGAAGGTACTTCGCTATGGAGAAGATGGATGAAGGAAAATCTAAAAAAATTTGACACCATCGGAAAGGTGGCCTATCAAGATTCTGAGATCATAGGTTCCATACAATATGTACCGAAGTCAAAACCAAAATTAGTAGAGATCAAGTGCGTCTATGCGGAAGACGAGAGAAGAAGACACGAAGTGAAGAAAGCTCTCTTGAAAGAAACTATAAAAGAATTTAAAAAACCAAAGTCTTACTTCGGTAACACGGGAGCTAAAGCCTTGGTCGCCTTCCCACACCCTGTGCCCCAGGATCTTGGTAATGCAACGTTCTACAAAACGAACGGATTTAAAGAGATATCAGGCAATGGATACATCTTCTACTACCCTTTGAAAAAAGGGTATATATTCCAACAAGAAGAAGTAAAGATCCCTATAGAAGATCTAGATAAAGATAAGGTGATGATATACTGCAACTCTTCCTGTCCTTACTGCGTTAAGGAGATGAGGGACGCCTTAGAACTGATACGAGATATGAACAAAGACGTACCCATAAAGTTGGTCATACCTTTCGAAGAGCCAGAAAAATTATCTACTGTCTTTTCGATGCCCGTATGCATGGTGGTAGGAGACGAAGTAATAGGATACTCTCTGCTGAAAGACGAATTATTCTTGAAAAAATTGAAGACCGTTTTGGACTCTAAATACCTACCTCCAACAAGAAAAAATGAATCTTTGAATACGAAAACGGCAGATGAGATCCCCATGTGAATTTTTATATATCTCCCTTTTTGTCATGTGACAGATAAGATGAAAGAGATAGACGATATCAAGGTCACGGAGAGTATAGTCAACAGATACTTTGAAGAGTTCTCAGAACACACCGAGGTGGACGTGGCCATAGCAGGAGCCGGTCCCGCCGGACTAGTTGCGGCAAGATATCTTGCAGAAAAGGGCCATAAAGTAGCGATGTTCGAGAGAAAACTGTCTCCAGGAGGAGGCATGTGGGGTGGAGGTATGGGTTATCCCGTAGTGGTGCTGCAAGAAGGTTCTGTGGACGAGATCAAAAAAGTGGGTGTGGATGTCAAAGACGCCGGGGACGGTTACTATACCGCGGACTCCATCCTTTCCGTATCCAAATTGATGTCTTCAGCCATAGATGCGGGTGCCAGGATATTCAACATAATAACGGTGGAAGACGTGCTTTATGAAAAGGAAAGGATCAGAGGCGTGGTGATCAATTCCTCCGCCATAGAGACCATCGGTCTTCATGTGGACCCCATAACAATAGGAGCCAAGGCGACTATAGACGCCACTGGACACGATGCCGAAGTCTGTCGCGTGGTGGAAGAAAAAGCAGGAGAGTTGGAGACCGAGAAAGGCAGGGTCTTGGGAGAAAAATCCATGTGGGCAGAGATAGGAGAAAAAACAGTGGTGAAGAACACCCGAGAAGTATTTCCAGGTCTGTGGGTGACGGGTATGTGCGCCAATGCGGTCATGGGAGCACCACGTATGGGGCCGATCTTCGGCGGTATGCTGCTTTCCGGTAAAAAGGTTGCAGATCTCATCGATTCACAACTATGAGTGCCTAAATCCGTTGAAAAACGGGCAAAACTAATATATCAGTCAAGGGACTAAATTAAAAGAAAGTGTTTAACTATGGTCGATAATGACAGAAACTATCAAGACGTTGAAAAAGAGGGTTTCGATAAATTCAAAAACATGGAACTGCCCAGAAACATAGTCGTTGGAAAGGACGCACTGAACAAAGTCGGTAAGACCTGTGATAAACTAGAGCTGCGGAAAAATGCTCTGATCGTGTGTGACCAAGTCACTAAAAAAGTCGCCGCAGAGAGAGTCGCCGATATACTGGCTGAAAAGGATTACCATGTGAAGACGGAAGAGATATCCGAGGCGGACCAAAAAACCATAGACCACATCCTGAGTAGGATCACCGACGAAACCGGATTCCTATTAGGTGTGGGCGGAGGGAAACCCATCGACGTTGCCAAGTATTCATCCCATCTGGCCTCTATACCGTTCTTGAGCGTACCTACGGCTTCGTCCCACGACGGGATAGCATCGGGCCGTGCGTCCATACGAAGGAACGGACAAAAGATCTCAGTGAAGGCACAGACGCCTTTGGCAATGATAGCCGACACGAGCATAATAGCCAACGCCCCCGATAGATTACTGGCCTCGGGATGTGGGGATATAATAGCCAACGCCACCGCGGTGATGGATTGGAAGTTGGCCAGAAGGTTAAGAAATGAAGAATTTTCACATTACGCTGCAAATCTTTCAGAGATGACCTCTAATCTGCTCATAAAAAATGTAGGAAATATAAGACCAGGACTGGAAGAAAGCGCTTGGCAGGTGGTGAAAGCCCTTGTGAGTTCCAGCGTTGCCATGAGTATCGCCGGCTCTTCAAGACCGGCTAGTGGAAGCGAACACAAATTTAGCCATGCGCTGGACCAGGTCGCAGAGGAACCAGCCCTTCATGGGGAACAATGTGGAGTAGGGACCATAATAATGATGTATCTGCATGGAGGCGACTGGGAGATCATCAAAAAATCACTACAGGCCGTTAACGCACCTACGACCGCTAGAGGGTTGGAGGTGAGCGAAGAAGAGGTGATAGAAGCACTGGTCCGGGCTCCGACCATCAGACCTGAAAGATATACGATCTTAGGAGATTCTAAGATGAATAGAGATGCGGCCGAAGAATGTACGAAAGAAACGGGAGTCATCTAAAAGGAGGTAGATATATTGAGTTCTGTAACATTGATAGGAGAAGATCTAGCAAAAGAAGGCCTTGAGTTTGTTTTCGGAGGATGTCTGTCAAAATGCAAGGATTGCGAACTGAAAAATTCCTGCTGCGGATTGGAACAGAATAGAGTATACAGAGTAACGGGTGTAAGAGACAGGGTCCACGGATGTAAAGTACATCATAAAAACGTCAAGGTAGTAGATGTTGAACATATACCGGTGAAAACCGCGGTATCGGGGAGAACAGCTATACAGGGTTCTATGGTGACTTTGGAAGACAAAAAATGTAATACCATCGAATGTGAAAACTACAGGATCTGTCACCCCGTGGGTGTGGAATTCGATACGAAGTACAACGTGGAAAAAGTGGGAAAAAAGCTCGAATGTCCCATAGGAAGATCACTGAAAGAAGTCGAGTTGATATAGCGCGGTCACTTCCCACGTATCTTGTCAAACCAACTTCTATTTTTTTCTTTTTCTATCTTTTTAAATTCCTTCAATATCTCTTCCTGTCTACCACTTATCTTTTCCGGTATATCTACATGGACCTTGACCAATTGATCTCCATAGCCGTCGCCGCTTCTCCTCTTTAACCCCTTTTTCGGCAGTCGGAGTATCTCACCAGGTTGCGTACCGGGAGGGATGTCTATCTTGACTTTGCCCTCCAAAGTAGGTACTGCGACCTCTTCACCTAGGACCGCATCGATCATATCTACAGTGACGTCAGTCATCACGTCGTCACCCCTCCTTTCAAATTTTTCATCGGGTTTGACCCTCAATATTATGTAGAGGTCACCGGGAGGAACGCCTCTTGAAGTGGTTTCTCCCTTCCCTCTGATCCTGAATCGATCCCTGTCTTTTGCTCCGCCGGGTATATCGACCGTGATGGTTTCCCTTTTTTCCACGTAGCCGTTTCCGCTGCACTTGGAACAGGGGTCTTCGATCAACTCTCCCGTTCCGTTACACTCATCACAATGTGTTATGGTTATAAGCTGTTGAAAACCCCTTCTTTGAGCCTGCTTGACTTCTCCTGTGCCGTCACATTTGGGGCATGTTTTTTTTCTTCCGCTTTTACTTCCACTACCATCACACTTTTCACACGAGCCCCTGCGGCTCAGTTTTACCTTTTTTTCCACACCCTCTCGAAGATCTTTTAGGTTCACCTCCAGGCTCATCCTCAGGTCTCTACCACGACGAGGCCTTTGACTTCTTCTAGGACCTCCAAAAAAGGTGCTGAATATATCATCAAAACCTCCTCTTCTTCTATCACCTACAAAAAATTCAGAAAATATGTCCTCCACATCTTCACGACGAGAAAAATCGGACCAGTCGAATCCACCCTCTCCGAACTGCTGTTTTACCCCTCTCTTACCGTATCTATCGTACATCTTTCGCTTGTCTTCGTCGGCTAAAACTTCGTAGGCCTCGGATATCTTTTTGAATTTTTCTCTAGCCTCGTCTGCATTACCTGGGTTTTTATCGGGGTGATACTTTTTAGCCTTCTTTCTATAAGCTTTCTTTATCTCTTTCTTCGATGCATCGCGGTCTACGCCCAGGACGTTGTAATAATCTTCTTCGCTCATATTATTATCCTATGGTTAGATTGAAATAAAGGAAAGAAAGAGGTTTTTATAGCTTTCTAATCGTCCTCTTCTACTACCTCGTAATCGGCCTCGACGTAGTCGTCGTTCTCTCCTTCTGTCTGGGCATCTGCGTCGCTTCCCTGTTCTGCGCTCTGTTGATAGGCTTTGTACATCTGCTCACCTATCTTCTGCACCACGGTAGATAACTCCTTCGACTTCTCCTTGATCTGCTGATAGTTATCTTCATCTAGAGCTTCCTGTAATTCGTCCATCTTTTCTTGTATCTCCTCTTTTGTAGATCCGTCGATCTGATCTCCCATCTCCTCCAGCGTTCTTTCAGTGGAATAAATCAGCTGTTGAGCTTCGTTCTTTGTTTGTATCCTCTCTTTCTTTTTCTCGTCCTCTTGAGCGTGCTTTTCAGCCTCCTGCTTCATCTTCTCTATCTCATCTTCGGACAACTGGCTTGTGGCTTCTACGGTGATGCTCTGTTCTTTACCGGTTCCTTTATCTTGCGCAGAAACATTCAGTATGCCGTTTTCGTCTATCTGGAATTTTACTTCTATCTGCGGTATCCCCTTGGGTGCGGGAGGTATACCGGTCAGGTTGAATCTACCCAGACTGTGGTTATCCTTCGCCATGGCTCTCTCGCCCTGGACTACGTGTATCTCCACATTGGTCTGGTTGTTTGCAGCGGTTGTGAATATCTTGCTCTCGTCGGTGGGTATGGTGGTGTTGCGGTCTATCAGGGTGGTGGTAACGCCTCCAAGGGTTTCTACGCCCAATGAAAGGGGAGTAACGTCCAACAGCACTATGTCGTCCTGTACGTCTCCTCCGATGACTCCAGCCTGTATGGCCGCTCCTACCGCGACACATTCATCTGGATTTATCTTCATGTTCGGGTTCTTGTTGAAGAACTCTTTAACGAAGTCCTGCACCGCCGGTAACCGCGTCGAACCGCCGACCAGTATGACTTGGTCTATCTCATGGGGCTGTAGACCTGTATCCTCGAGTGCTATCTCGACAGGTCCTTTTGTCTTTTCCACAAGATCGTCCGTCATTTTTTGGAATTCGGCTCTAGTCAGCTCGAGTTCCAGATGTTTAGGTCCCTGGTCGTCGGCGGTGAGATAGGGTAGATTTATCTCGGTTTTCTGCCTGCTCGAGAGTTCTTTCTTTGCCTTTTCCGAGGCTTCATGGATACGCTGAAGTGCTTCTTTTTCATCACCTAGGTCCATACCCGTCTCCTTCTCGAAGATCTTTACACAGTGGTCTACTATACGCTGAGTCCAATCGTCTCCACCGAGTTCAGTATTTCCCGAAGTGGCCAAAACGTCATAAACGCCGTCTCCAACTTCTAGGATGGATACGTCAAAGGTTCCTCCGCCTAGATCGTAGACCAGTATGGTTTCCTCACTGTTTTTTTCATCCATCTTGTAAGCCATGGCAGAAGCCGTCGGCTCGTTGAATACCCTCTCGACTTCAAAACCGGCTATCTCTCCTGCATTTTTAGTAGCTTCCCTTTGTGGTTCATTGAAGTAAGCAGGTACCGTTATGACCGCTCTCTTTATCTCTTCACCCATGTAGTCTTCGGCATCTCTTTTCAACTTTTGTAGGATCATGGCCGAGATCTCTTCAGGAGTGTATTCTTTGTCACCGATTTGCACCTTGTGGTCCGTACCCATCTTTCTTTTGATGGAAGTTATGGTGCGGTCCGAATTTTTTACCGCCTGTCTCTTGGCGGTTTCTCCTACTAATCGTTCGCCGTCTTCCTTAAAAGCTACAACAGACGGAGTGGTCCGTTCACCTTCCCTATTAGGGATCAAGGTCGGTTCTCCCGCTTCCATTATAGCTATCGCGGAGTTCGTGGTTCCCAGATCGATTCCCAATACTTTTTCCGACATATTAACACCTTCAGATCAAATTTTTTTATTTAGCAACTTTAACACGTGAAGGTCTTACGACCTTGCCATTCAACTTATAACCCTTTTGATATTCATCTATGATCTTATCTTTTTCTACATCCTCTTTCTCTACGGAAGCGATGCATTCATGGTAGCAAGGGTCAAAACATTCGTCTTCGGTCTCTATCTCCTCTAAACCGTGGTCTTTAAGAACTTTGCTGAACTTTTTGTAGACCATCTCTATACCGTCCCTGTCTATCTCATCTTCAGATCGCAGGGCCCTTTCGAGATCGTCGAAGACTTCTATGAGGTCTACCATAAGACTCTCGGTAGCCACCTGTTTGATCCTTTCCCTTTCCCTTATCATCCGCTTTCTGTAGTTATCGAAATCGGCCATCACTTTTTTCAGCGAGCTGTTGAGCTCTTCCACTTCCTCCTTGAGTTCTTCTTTGGTCGGTCCCTGTTCTTCCTGTTCTTCCTGTTCCTCCTGTTCTTCCTGTTCTTCCTGTTCCTCCGGCTCTTCCTGTTCTTCCTGTTCCTCCGGCTCTTCCTGTTCTTCCTGTTCTTCCGGCTCTTCCTGTTCTTCCTGTTCCTCCGGCTCTTCCTGCTCTTCCTGTTCTTCCTGTTCTTCCTGTTCCTCCGGCTCTTCCTGCTCTTCCTGTTCTTCCTGTTCTTCCTGTTCCTCCGGCTCTTCCTGTTCTTCCTGCTCTTCCTGTTCCTCCAGCTCTTCCTGCGCCGATGTGCCCCTTCCTTCCGTTTTTCCATTTTCGTTAGTCGAAGACATATTTCAACCCGCTCGCTATCACTTTATCTCTATGGATTCACCTATCTCTTCTTCACCCAACTTCTTGAGCTCGACTTCGAGTACGCCGTTGTTGTACCTTGCTTCTGTTTCTCCAGCATCCACTTTTGTAGGAAGTCTCACTTCCTTCCTGTACCTTCTGCTGCCCTCCACTGACACGATCAGCAGGTCGTCTTTGACGTTCAAGTCGATATTTTCTTTTTCAACACCAGGTACGTCTATGGTCACCATCACCGAATCATCGGTCTCCTGAACATCCGTTAAGGGTGTCCATTGAGACCTTTCCTCGCTCTCCGAAGCTCCTCTGAAATAATCACGTGCATTACCGAACTCGTCTATGGTAGGTTCTCCACTCGGTCCCTGCCTTATGGAGAATCCATAAACCAACGGATCCCTACTGGTCCTTCTGCGTTCCAGCATCTCCTCGGCTATCTTCTGTAAATTTTTGAACTCGCGATCCATATCGTGGAATCCGAACAGGTCGGGGAAACCAAACATGTCCCGGAATGGGTCATTCCTTCGCTTTCTGCGGCCTTTTTCTTCGTTTTCTTCCTCGTCTTCTTCCTCATCTCTATAGTTCATATCATCACCATATGTTTACGTCAGTTTCTCTTTTAAGATCAAATATTATCTTTTTTATCTCATCTTCCCTAACATTAAATTGTTTAGCTATTTTTTTAGGATCCGTCTCCCCTGACTCGATAGTATGGTACAAGATCTCTCTCTTTCTGTAATCGTCTATATTTTCATGTATGTATCGGTAGGCCTGGGAGAGGGCTTTCTCCTTCAATTTTAATAGGTATCTTCTTTTATTTTCGAGCCTATCGAACTCTCTTTTGATATTTTGTATAAGTTTTCTATGACCTTCTAAGAAGCTTTCTTCTACCATGCCTTCCGCCAGTTTTTCTTCGATCTCTTTAAAACCTTCTATATCTTCGTCTCTAAGATCGTCCAACTCCGTGGAGAACAACTGAGGACCTATATCGATCCTGATAGTGAATTCTCTGTTCAAGGTATAAGTTTTGGTGGGAGGTCCGCCTTTCTCACTCTCACTTCTCTTGGAGACGACCAAACCCTGGTCTTCCAATTTTTTGAGATGTTTGGAGATGGATTGCTGGCTTGTATTTAGATATCGTGACATCTCAAGAGGATAATTTTCCTCTTTACTCAATAGCTGGAGTATCCTCCTTCTCGTCCTGTTTTGAAGGAGCTGTATAATGGCATCGAATTCGTCTACTTCCATCTTTATCACTTTTTTAAATATATAAAGGGGAAACGGGTTTAGGGAGGAACTATTCGATCTTTATCTTCCTCCCTTTTTTCTTCTTGGGCTCTTTTTTCGGAAGATCGATGGTCAGTATACCGTTATCTAGACTAGCCCCGATATCTTCGGGCTTCACTTCTTCGGGGAGCGGTAACCTCCTGTAGAACGACTTGTAACCCCTCTCTCTCCTGATATAATCTTCACCTTCTTCTTCGGTCTTTTCTTCTTTTTCGGCTTCGATCACCAGACTGTCGTCTCGGAGCTCGATCTCTATGTCTTCCTTATCCAACCCAGGTATCTCCGCTTCGATCCTGTACTTCTCACCTAGATCTCTTAGATCGGTAGCTGGAGACCTCAAGGACGGCATAGTTCTCGAGAACCTTTTGCCTTCTACCGGTCTTCCGAAGAACCTGTTCAATGTTCTATCTAGGTCTTCGAATGCGCTGTCCATCTCCCTGAACGGACTGAAGAACCAATCGTCTTCCTTTCTTCTTGCCAGACTTCTATCCTCCTTTTTTTCTTTCTTTTTTTCCTCTTCAGCCATTTTTACCACCTCTACTTAACAACTTCTTGTTGTAATATTTGCATTTAGTAATTAGGTGGAAGTGGTATTTAAAAATTTTGATTGTTGATGGCTAAAAATGAATAATATTAGAAATCGGATCACACTTTGAACTGTTCAGTATGATGAAAACGAACTATCTAGACTTGCGTTGTTCCTTCAGATGTATGTCTACCTAGGCGGTGGCGGCTGTTGCGTAGGTCGTGGCGGAGACGCAGGAGTTCTAGGAGGATTCTTCAGTTTCACCGCTGTACCGTAGACAAGTATTTCTGCACCGCCGGCGGTTATCTGAGATGTCGTGAATCTAACGTTGACCACGGCATCGGCGCCCAATCTTTCCGCTTGTTGGACCATCCTTCTCGTGGCCTCTTCCCTTGCTTCACTCATGAGTTGTGAGTAGGCCTTTAGTTCTCCACCGAACATGTTTCTTATGCCCTGTGTAAAATCTCTGACGGCATTTTTAGAGCGAACGGTATTTCCTCGAACCAATCCCAAGTTTTCCTTTATCTCGTTACCCTCTATCTTTTCAGTGTTCGAAATAATCATGAGGATGGAATTAGGATTGTTTTATTTAATATTTGTGAAAGCAGAAAAAACCCCGTGTTTCCCTTTTCTTTCGAGAAAATGCGGGGATAAACTAACGATTCATGAGATACATCGTAAGTTGTTCTTGGGCCAGAGAAAGTGCAAAGACGATAGAGATTTTTCCGTCAAATTTTTATCTCGCCCTATCTTTAGTCCTTTAAACCGAATTCATCCAAGAACTCGCCCGGTTTTAATATCTGTATCCCTTTTATTTCTTCTAGCACGAATAAGTGTTTGTCCTGACTTACGATATAATCAGCTTTTCCTTCTACTGCGCAATCAATAAACTTATCATCATCTGGATCATCTTCCACAATCTCAAAGTGCCTGGATGGTTCCACTACTACACTAGACTGGATGATCCTGTGAACTGCTCTTCTCCTCGCCTTGTCATTCAAGTCGGTTTTCTCAACTATTTCATCACTATGGATTTTGCGGTCATATTCTTCAATGATCGGCTTAGAAATGACCATGGTTATGTCACCGCCAGTAGCCATTTCAAGTATTTTGAAAGATTTACCAGTCCAGAATGTACCACTTATAACAACATTCGTATCCAAAACAACCTTGATCATTCTTCACTTCCTATCCTTGTGTACCAAATCATCTACTTCTTCCTTGCTTATTTTCTTCTTGGCTTCACGCAGCGGCTTGGTTATTTCATCCCAGGACAAAGAGCTGACCTTTATCAGCAATAAAGAATCATCTTCCAAAATGAACAATACTTTCTCACCTGGGGAAAGCCCCATCTCTTCCCGAATGTCCTGAGGGATAGCGACCTGTCCTCTGGAGCTTATCCTTCCAATTTCGATCACACTTGTCATCTCTTATTAATAAGATTGTTCTTACTTAAAAGGTTTGCGGAAAATACAACCTTTATTCCTTTTGGAGTGAAGAACTCTCCGAGCCGGTTGGGAAGTAGAGAATCCTTGTCTAAGAGGTCGTTCATTCTAATCACCATGTTCAGTTCGTCAGGAGAAAGGGCTACCCCAGCCTCGACGGTATCTTCCGTCTCAGCAGCCGTAGTGATCCCTTCTTCACCTTTCGATGAAGAAAGTGTCGAATTCACCGGTGGGTTTTTCCTTTTTTATCTCGACTTCGTCTACCCTTGCATGAGGTTGGTTTTGTTCGCACCATCTTATTACCTCGTCCACCTTATCTTCTGGACCTTCGAATACCGCTTCAACTCTTCCGTCTCTCAGATTTTTTACCCATCCTTTCACTCCTTTCTCCTGTGCCTTGTCTCTTGTATTGGCTCTGAAGAACACGCCCTGGACCTTCCCGCTGAAGAAGCAATGCTTTCTTATCATGTTATCATGATGACATGGTTTTAAGCGTATAAAAAGATTTTTTTCAAACCGAAGTCATGGTCAGCTTTCCGTGTTTTACACCTTTGGTGCTCCTGAGTTTGTCCGCTATCTTCTTTATATCTTCAGAGTTCCCCTTGATCACCATGGTCTCCATGCAGTTGTGCCGGTCGAGATGGATGTGCATAGTCGATATGATGTTGGTGTGATCCTGATGCTGGAGTTCGGTCAACTTGTCCGAAAGTCCTCTTTTCTCATGATCGTAAACTATCGTCATGGAGCCGTAAACTTCTTTATCCGTTTTCTCCCATTCTTCTTCGACCAAAAAATCTCTTATCAGGTCCCGTATAGCTTCGGAACGATTCGCGTACATCTTCTCTTCCAACTTTTCGTCGAATTCTTTTAACAATTCTTTAGGGATAGATACTCCGAATCTTTTCGTGTCATCCATTTCGATCACACTCGTGTCATGATTAACACGAATATATATGTTTCGTGTTACCTTTACCCCAAAACTTAATATTGACATGAATGTACGATTCGTGCTACTAAAGGTGTTGATATTATGAAAAGTAAAACGGACCCTAGAGAAGAAATATCCTGTATGATAAAAGAGGAAGATCACACCGGCCTTTTAGATGAGAGTGCAGTCTTACACGGACACCACTGTCCGGGATTGGCGTTGGGTGTCAAAGCCGCATCCGAGGCCATGAAAAGACT
>PUNG01000095.1 GCA_003551675.1 Thermoplasmata archaeon | reverse complement strand
ACGAACTTACGGTAAACATTGAAGGAGAAGGAACTGTGGATGTTGACCCAGAACATGATCAATATGAAGAGGGAACCGAAGTGACTTTAACAGCGGAACCTGACGAAGGTTGGCTTTTTGTAGAATGGTCGGGAGATGTTTCAGAGGATCTGAGGGAAGAAGATGAAATAACGATAACAATGGATTAAGACAAGGAGATAACTGCACATTTCGAAGAGGAAGATGAAGCATATTTATTGTGGCTTTTGATATTGTTGATTATCATCGTGCTGATAATATTGCTGTTGTTATTGTATTGGAGGAGATCGGCTAAGGTCTCGGTGATGGCACCAGAAGATCAAACTGAAACTGAACCAGGAACGACCTACACATATGATTTCACCGTAAAGAACGAAAGTAAAGACGAAGATACTTTTGAACTCAAAATCGAAGCATCTAATGAAAATTGGGATGTGATGGCTCCCGAGGAGATCTCCATTGAAAAAGAGAGTGAAGAGAAGATCCCCGTCGAAGTCTTCATACCTGAATTTACAGAGGACGGCGAATTCACCATGGTGAAACTGACTGCTATCTCTCAAAGAGATAAGGACGTATCTGACTTCGATGAGAATATTATCGCCTTTGAAGCTTTGGAGGATGATGAGCGATGGCTCGGTGAACAGGAAGGCGAGGTGTTGGAAGACGATGAACTAGAAGACGATGAACTAGAAGACGATGAATTAGAAGACGATGAATTAGAAGACGATGAATTAGAAGACGATGAATTAGAAGACGATGAACTAGAAGACGATGAACTAGAAGACGATGTAGCAGAAGATGATGTATTTGTAGACGATGAGTTTCAGGACGTAGAAGCAACTAAAGATGAGATCATAGAGGATTTTTCTAGGGTTAGTGGGATAGGAACCCACACCGCAGACATACTCTACGAACACGGTTATCGCTCGATAGAGGAGTTGAAGCAGGCATCGAAGGAAGAGATACAAGAAATAAAAGGTATCGGTCCCGCACTCTCTGAGAAGATCAAGGAGTCACTAGAAGATATACAGGAGTAAAGCCTCTAGAAAACACAATGTCTCGGGTCATCAATCAACAAGCTTTTATAATTTCACCTCTTCAGCCGTAAAAGGTCAACGATGAGCGAAAAAGAGTTAGTTTCTTGCGATCATAAAACCGTGGAATCCTCCGGAACTAGGAAGCTAGTGGTAAACTGTAAGAGGTGTGAAAAGGAGCATTCTTTGTCCGATTGTCTTCCATCCTTGATACTTTCACTAGAGGACGAATATAACATCGATTCGATAATCGTATCGGATTTTTTGGAAGAACAGTATATCGGTTCAGGCGTGAAGATACTCTCCCAGATAAGAGATATAGCTGGTGAGATGGAGACTTTTTCATCCAGAGGTGAGGATGAAAAAAAGTGCATGGAATGTGAATTGAAGCCTTCTATACTTTATCCACGGCTGAAAAGGAAATTTATCCAGGACCCCGGTATTATATACGAGATGATCGGCAATATATCCGTTAAAGTTGAAAGGAAAGAAAACTGCCATAGATGTAGGAGATCATTGGTAGAGGAGCTCGAGATATTGGGTAACAGGGCTATTTCGCTCAGATCAGAAGTTCTTAAGGAAGGTTTTGACATAATAGGATAAGGTGATCTTTTGTCATTAGGTGAAGTGTTGAACAAACTAGAGGATGCAGAAAAACAGCATATAATGAGGGGGTTAGAGAATGCTTTAGAGAAGGGAAAGGATATCAGACCGGCTTTTTCTCATACGTGGGTAAGACCCTATATCCCCAAGGGCGCTAGGCTCGTAAAAAAGTATCATATGAAGGGTACGGAGATCTCTCTTTACAGTCTGTCCAATGAAACTGAAGATCTTTACCACATAGTTCCACCTGAATACGAGTTAAAAAAGGAAAAAGCGAAGATAATATCCGAGGTAAAAGATTCTTTAGCAAATCATCACGCTGAAAATATGGATTTTAGTGATCCTAGAAGGGTGAGAGAGTTCATAAGGAACAGGGGTAAAAATCTTATCCAAAGAGTTGCGAAGGAATCTGATATCGAACTCGGAGAGAACAGGCAGAAGGAGATAAAAGAGCTTGAAGATCTTTCTTGGATATTGAGTAAGTACACTGCGGGATATGGTGTTTTGGAGACCATGCTCGAAGATCCAAGGGTCGAAGATATCTATGTAGACGCTCCCGCCGAGCAGAACAACGTTTACGTGGAGATCAACGGTTCAGAAGAGATAAGGAACAAGTGCAAAACCAACGTGTATCTTTCCTCTAAAGACATGGGGAGCATGTTATCTAGGTTCAGGTTCGAGAGTGGAGAACCTTTTTCCGAAGCGTACCCCGTCTTAGAAGCGGATCTTTCAGAATATGATACACGTATAACGGCCATAGGCTCGCCTCTGAGTTCGGAAGGTATAGCGTTGGCCTTGAGAAGGAGGAATACGGAACCTTGGACTCTGCCCCGATTGATAAAAGTTGGGAGTTTAACGCCTCTTTCAGCAGGACTCCTTTCCTTTCTTATAGACGGGAGGAGTACGGTTCTCGTAGCGGGCAGCAGAGGTGCGGGAAAAACTACATTGTTGGGTGCTTTGATGCTCGAATTCCCTAAAAGCCAAAGGATACTGACCATAGAAGATACCAAAGAACTTCCCACAAAGAGCATGCAATCCATAGGCTACAACGTTCAGAGTCTCATGACTGCGTCGGGGTCATCTAAGGGTGAGATGGATCCAGAAGAGGCGTTGAGAGTTTCTCTGAGATTGGGTGAATCCGCTATAGTCATGGGGGAAGTCAGAGGTAAAGAGGCAAGGACTTTATACGAAGCCATGAGAGCGGGGACCGCCGGTAGCGCCGTGATGGGGACCATACACGGAAACACGGCCCAAGGCGTTTACGAGAGGGTAGTTCATGATCTAGGCATACCCCGTGAAAGCTTTGGAGCCACAGATATCGTGTTGATAGCGGGCATAGTCAGACCAGGAGGTATGCAGAAAAGAGAAAGGCGGGTGACTCAACTCGCGGAGTACAATGATGGAGAATTTTATGATCTGATGAGTTTCGACGGAGAACTCAAACCCACCGATTCTTTCAAAAGGGAATCGGAAAAGATAGGGGAGATAGCTAGATCATGGGGCTTGACTTATAACGAGGCTGTAGATAACATAAGGTTGAGAGCTAAGATGAAAGAAAAGATGGTCGAGACATCCATAAAAAAGAACGACGAAACGATCTTGAACGCGGAGTGGGTCGCCAATGCTAACAACAAGTTTTGGAATCTTATCTCCAAATATGGTATGGAGAAGGATTACGATAGGATAGAAGGGGAATGGATGCGATGGTTTGAAGAGAGGACAAGATATGCGTAGTATTTACGAAAAGGGATGCAGATGGGTAAACGAGCAGGTCGGACCCGATAAGGAGGACTACAAAGATAGAAAAGAGAAAGATCTTAAGGCGTACATAGAAAAAAAGAAAAAATTTAGAACAGCCCAGGACCGACTCAGAGGGGCCGAGATCGCAGAGGGTAAAAGATCTAAAGCATACCAAAAAAAGAAAAAAAAGTACGAAAAGACAAAAGAGGAATATAGGCGAGCTGAGGCAAAATACAAGAAAGAAGGTTTTCAACGCACCATGGGTTTTATAGGTATGGATTTTGAGTACGAGGAGATATTGGTTTTTTCTTTGTTTTTAACGGTTGCAAGTGCGATATTGTGCTTGTTCATCATAGGGATAATCGCGATCTACTTCCAACTCTCTGCTTTAGAGACCATACTTTACGGTATGCCTCTGATCACGGTGGTACCGTCTCTAGTTATGCTCTTCATCGCCAACTATCCTGATATATTGGAGAAGAGGATGAAAGCTTCTGCCGTAGGTAGATTACCCGAAGCGGTAAACTACATGACCATGTCGATGAGACTAAAACCATCCCTTCATCGTGCTGTAAGTTTTGCGGCTAAGAACACGTCTCCTCCTATATCTTTCGGTCTGAATCAAGTACTCTGGAAAGTATATATCAGAGACAGTTCTACTTTGGAAGAATCGTTCCTTGATTTTGCTCTACGATGGGGCGAGTGGAACGAGAATTTAAAACGTTCTCTGTATGCTATCAGATCTTCTCTTTTAGAAAAAACGGAGGAGGGTTACAAAAAATCCTTGGAAAGGGCTAACGATCTGATGATTGAAGGAACGAAAAAGCAGGTGGAGGACTTTACAAACTCATTAAGGACTCCCACCACCATACTTTTTGCCATCGGTGTCCTTCTCCCTCTTGTCATAGGGGCTATGCTTCCTCTTATATCACTCACCGGTTTAGATATGGGGAGTATGACCGTCGCGGAGAGTGGGACGGCCCAAGATAATCCCATCGGCCTTCCTGCCCTTGTTTTGATAATGAACGTTGTGTGTCCCGCGGCGACGCTTTTTTACTCTTACCGCATCTTGGGTGATAGACCGGGAACTAGAGAACTGCCCGAGATAGATCTCGAAGATAATAAAAAATTGCACATCATGGTATCCATATCTTTGGGTGTTGGGATCGCCTTGATGATATCCTTATTTTACTCTCAGCTAGCTTTTTTCCAACCTCTACCTATCTTGTTTCTTTTCGTGGTACCTATTTCATATTACTGTATCTCCACCACTATGGAAAAGAAAAGAGAAAGAGATCTTATACTCGAGATAGAGAAAGAATTTCCCGATGCGCTCTTTCAACTCGGCAGCAGGATCGCAGAGGGTACGTCCACGGAAAGAGCTATGCTGAAAGTTTCAGAAACTTTAGAGGGGACGAGATCCGGAGAGCTTTTCAGAAAAGTCGTCTCCGCTCTAAAGATAAAGCATCTATCCATGAGCGAATCACTTTTTGGAGAGGATGGCATATTAACAGATTTTCCCTCTCGTACCATCAAAACCACCATGAAGACCGTAGTCGAGATAGCCGAAAAGGATCCTGAGGAAGCCGGTAAGACCATAGTGAAGATAGCTAAATACCAGCAAGATCTTAGAGACATGGAGCACGAGGTGAAGAACAAACTTTCTAAGAGTGTTGAGATGATGAAGGCGACAACTTTGATATTTGCTCCTATCATCATGGGGATAGTGGCTTCACTTTACTTCATGCTCTCGGAAGTTTTCGCCGGCTTAGGTGCCGTGGATATGATATCACCGGTTTCCTTCGCTGCGGTATTAGGGGTTTATCTTATATGTATGGCCGGGGTTATCACCTATTTCACCAAAAGCATAGAGAACGATCTGGATATGATCGAGTTCAAATATACTTTGGGTAGGACCATGCTCATAAATATAACCATATTTTCCATCTCATTCATGATAGGAAAGGTCGCCATAGCCGGGAGTATTTGAATACGGTTTTAATCTCGATCCTTCTCTCCCACTAAGATGATGGTTACGTCGTTCACATTTGTTCTACTTTCGAATTCTAAAGAATCGTTCAACTCTTCAAAAAATCTCTGGGAATCATGTGCTTGGAGAAGCGGGCTAGTTTTTTTCTTAAATCTACTTATACTCTCGCAGTCGGCCACGGCGCCAGCTTTGTCAGTCCCGTCTATACCATCGGAATCCGCACTAGCTATCACGATATTTTTCCTCCCTTCGATCTCTTCTGCCGCTGAAAGTACTAGTTCACGGTTCGGTCCGCCCTTACCCACCTTTTTATCCATATCTAAACTGACCGTAGTCTCTCCTCCTATGATAACTGCGGCAGGAGGCTTTAAAGGATTCTCGGTGTCTTGGATCTCCTTGGCGATGCCCATCAATGTTTTTGCCACCTCCCTGGCTTCTCCTTTGTTCTTAGACGATAAGATCATGGTGTTGAGACCTTTTTTTTCAGCGAAAGCAGCTGCTGCGGTAAGAGCGTCGAAATTGCTGCCGATCAAGTTGTTGTCTACTCGAATATGATCCGGAGTCTCCGGTATCTCTCCTCTCACACCTTTATTCAAATGCTTTTTGATGCTTTTCGGTGCATCTTTCCAAAGATCGTATGTTTTTAAGACATCCACAGCATCTTGGAAGGTAGAAGTATCGGGGGAAGTAGGACCGGAAGCGATCACATCTAGATCGTCGTCGACAACGTCCGAGATGATCAGTGAAACCAAGTGGCCTTTTTCTTCACAGAGTTTGGCGAACATCCCTCCTTTGACCTTAGATAGATGTTTTCGCACCGCGTTCATCTCATGTATATCGGCGCCTGATCTGACCAAGATCCTGTTCAATTCGTTCATCTCCGTGAGCGATACCCCATGGACAGGGTAAAAAAATAGCGCAGAACCACCTCCTGAGATCAGGAATATGATGAGAGCTTCTTTCTTTCCCTCCAACTTCGAAAGGAGTGTTTCCGTGGCTTTTAGGTTGGTTTCTTCAGGGTAAGGATGCTTTGCCTCTTTTATAGGAACGGGACAGGAATCTTTTTCATATGTGTGACCTTCCTGGGTTATCATCAATCCATCGTCGGGATCCAATCCTTTTAGAGCGCTGGCCATGGGTACGGAGGCTTTCCCTATACCAAAAAGTAGCACTTCTTCAAAATCTTGTAGTCGGTAATCCTTTTTTCCGATATATAATGTGTTGTTTTCGACCCTAAATTGTTTGTTTATTAGATGCTCTGGGTCCGCTGCACTAACCCCTTCGAGGATCATCATCTTCGCTAGATGTTTCATCTCTTGGCTATCCATGGCCTTAACTTCCACTGCGTATATTTATTATTTTAGAATTTTTGTTGACCAATTCTTAAGTAAGAGAAAATCATTCATAGCGTATGTACGTAAGCATAATAGGAGGAGATGTCGGAAGCTGTTCGGATGAGGACTGCGCTAAAGCTGAAGAGTTGGGTGAAAAGTTGGCGGAGAACCATCATATATTGGTATGCGGGGGAAGAGGAGGCGTGATGAGAGCGGCATGCAAAGGTGCCAAGAAAGCCAACGGAACCACCATTGGCATATTACCCTCTGCTGATAGAGAAGAAGCTAACGACTACGTTGATATACCTATCGTTACGGATCTAGGTATGCTCAGGAACAGTCTAGTGGTATTGAACGGAGACGTCGTAGTAGCCATAGACGGTAGTTATGGAACCCTTTCTGAGATATGTATGGCAAAAAAGTTCGGAAAGAAGATCTTTGGTCTCGATACGTGGGACGTAGATGCAGTGGTTCCCTTCGAGGATATGGACGAATTGGTCGATGAGTTGGAAAAAGTTCCGTTATGAATCAATACAGTTCCTCTTGTATATGTGTTCGCAGGTTTTCATCGGAGATGTTAACACAAAAGATGTAACTTTCGTCTTTTTTGTGGTTTAAACTCAAGGAGAAGTCCTCCGTATCGAAGTAACAGGGATTGAACTTGAGCATCAAATTTTTGTAGATGGTCTCTTCGATCTTCCTTAAAGACTCTAAGGATTTTGCGCCTACCAGTATTTCTATGTCCTTAAAGGCCTCTTCTAGATCTTCAACAGGACTCTTTCCATGGGAGATATCATCGAAAGATTCTTTT
>PUNG01000012.1 GCA_003551675.1 Thermoplasmata archaeon | reverse complement strand
TACGATAACGGCTGAATTCTCTATAGACACTTACACCTTAACCATCGAGTCATCTGAAGGAGGCGGCGTAGTTGAACCGGGAGAAGACACGTTTGAGTACGAGCATGGTACTTTAGTAACGTTGGAGGCGTTGGCCGAAGAAGGTTGGTACTTCGTCGAGTGGACAGGTGATACAGACACGGTCGAAAATACCTCGGCAAATCAGACCACCATAGAGATGTTCGACCATTACGAGATAACGGCGGAGGTCGCCGTAAACTTTTATGACCTAACGATAAACATCGAAGGTGAAGGTTCGGTGGAAAGGGAGTTGGATCAAGAAGGATACGAACACGGAACCGAAGTAACACTAACAGCGACTCCAGAAGAAGGTTACGAATTCGTTGAATGGACGGGCGACGTTGAAAGTACGGATGAAGAGATCACCGTTTTGATGGACGACCACAAAGAAATCACGGCGCATTTCCTAATGGACGCTTACTTCGACATAGAGATCCTTTCACCCGAAGAGGGAAGCGAATACGTTGAGGGCGACGAGGTCTTGGTTGAATACACGGTAACGAACTTAGGCGACATAGAAGACACTCAGACCATCTCTTTTACGGTACATGACGAAGATGGTGAGTTAGTTTTCGACGATCAAGACAGAGTTACCATAGGGACGCTTTTATCGGAAGATGTCTACCAGGGTGAATTCGTTTGGGATATAGAGGAAGGCCTAGTAGGAGAATTTACTTTAACGATCAGCAACGAAAACGAAGAAAAAGAAGTGACTATAACGGTCTCGGAAAGGGTCGTGATCTACGAGCTTAATGTTGAGGTAGAAGGCGAAGGTATTGTTGCTCTAGATCCGGATCAAGACGGATTTGAAGAGGGTACCGAAGTAACACTTACAGCGGTACCGGAAGAAGGTCACGGATTCGTGGAGTGGACGGGAGACCACGAAGGTACAGAAGAAGAGATCGACATAGTAATGGACAGCGACAAATCGATCACTGCACGCTTTGAAGAGCTCCAACTTTCTTTAGAGATAGTATCGCCCTACGATGGTGATATATCCGATGATTCCACTATCACGGTGAAATGGGATTCAGAAAATGCAGCTCATCACGAAGTCAGGCTCAACGGAGAGGATCGGATAGACGTTGGCCAGGAGACTTCATACACCTTTGAAGAGTTGGAAAGTGGAGAGCATACCATCGAGATAAGGGCTGTGTTAGGTACTGATATCTTTGTCGAAGAAAGCGTAAATATCATAGTTGATACGGTCATACCTCATTTAGAGATAACTTATCCCGAAGCCGGTGAGGAGTTCACGGAAAGAAAAGTCACGGTGGGATGGGATTCTTCGGATGATATAAGCGGTATAAATTATTTGGAGGTGAGGATAGGAGGTGGGGATTGGATCGAAGTTGGATCAGACAATTACACGTTTGAATACCTCGAAGAGGGAGAGCATACCGTAGAGGTAAGGGCGTGGGATAACGCGGGAAACCATGCATCAGAAGAGGTGACCTTTACGATAGAGGATGAAGAGGAACCTTCGTTCTCCGATAGATTCTGCAGTCTGTGGTGGATCTTGCTGTTGCTCGTGCTTGTGGTGGTAGTTGCTCTCTTCGTGTATAAACGGAGAGATGATGAAGAGGAAGAAGAGGATGAGGATGAAGAGGGATATTTGAAAGAATTACAGGTCCTGGAAAGTGAAGAGGTAAAAGAGGAAGGAGCTGCCGAGAGAGAAAAAGATGAAGAGCCGGGTATCGATGAGATCGGCGAAAAAGAACTACCACTAGAGGATGAAGAGGAATTTGAAGAAGCAGAAGAAAACGAAGAGGAGATAGACGAAGAAGACGAGATAGTTACGGATGATACTGAAATGGACATAGAAGCGGAGATAGACGAAGAACTGACAGAGGAAGACGAGCGGGATATAGATGGAGATGCAATTTCTTTGGAGACGGAAGGCGAAGGATCACATATCGACGACGAGATCTTTTACGAGTGCCACGAGTGCGGCCTTTTGATCATGGAAGAAGAGGAAGACGAATGCCCTTACTGCGGAACGCCGATCAAGCGAGAAAAAGAATAGATGTCACTCCTCTGATGCGCCGAAAAAGTTAAAATCATAGACAAGAGTTGCTTCGTTACGAAACTATGTTCAAACCCACAAAATATGCTGTTAAAGCAGGAAAAGGTACAAGCACGAATTCCATATTGAACGCGGTAGACAAGGCCATGTTGAACGCATCGGTAGGCAACTTTAATCTCATAAAGGTATCCTCCATGCTGCCTAAAGGTATAGAGATGACAAGGGAGGTAGCGGGCTTTCATGGAGAATTCATGCCTGCGGTGATAAGCAAGGCTACGGGTTCCGAAAGTGAATTGGTCGCAGGTATAGCGTGGGGAGTCAAAAGGGACGGCTATGGAGGGTATGTAGTAGAACATTCTTCAAAGGGTGATAAGGGACAAAACAAAAACTTCAAAGCTGATCTAAAGAAAAAACTAGTAAAGATGGCAGAGGCGAGAGATGAAAAATTGAAAAGTATCGATGTAAAGTACAGTGTGGTCAAGCCTAAAGAAGGGGAATATGGCTGTGCCATGACTGTATTGGTGTATCTACCATGACAAAGAAGTGCCGCTCCGGAGATGAAAAGTTTGGAGTGATAGTGTGTACGGATTGTAGGAATTCAAAAGCGGTAGATCTTACCCATAAAACTAGTAGATGCCATCGATGTGGTAAAAAATTGATATTGAAGAAGATGAAGGTCTATTATCGAACTAACTCAAGAGAGGAAGCCAGTTGGGCCATAGGTAGGTTGAACGCCGAGATGAGCGGTGGTGAACTGCCTGAAAAGGAGGAGGAAAGGGTAGAAGACCCCTATGTAAGAGCATCAAAGGAAGCTGGTATAGCCGACGATGAGAGGGAAAGATTAGGCATAATATGTAGGGTGCTTGATGAGAGTATAGGTCACTTCACCCTTGAAGACGTTAAAAAAGTGTATTCACTACTCGGTAGAGAAGATCCAGATGATATGGAAAAAAAGTTAAGGGATCTGAAAGAAATATATGAACCGAGGGAAGGGGTTTTTAGGGTGGCCTGAGATCAGTTTTTGTTTTCCTCATATTATAGGAACGGAATCAAGGAATCCAAACCACGTTACCAGTACGAATAGTACGGCCAAAGTCACCAATGCAATCCTGTATTTCGTATCTAGATCATCTCTGTATATTCCTCCTATCGCCAAGAAAAGCCCTATGAAAAAGATGCCTATGTTTGCGATTATCGCCCCGATTATATTCAGATTTTGCTGCCAGTACTCGTCGTCTATCTCGTCATCCCTGTCGAGATCCTCTAAAGCATCGGAATCGTAGTTGGTTATAAATCTAGCACTGGTTACTATCAGGACGCCCACCAAAAGCAAGATCAATCCGATGGTTATCGCTTTTGATAGTCCATCGTTACTCGCCATCCCTTCAAGAAAACCTTTTCTATCGGGAGGTTTTCTTTGAGGCTGACTAGCCCCCATCGGTGATCCCTGCGCATATTGAGGCTGCTGTTGCTGTGGTGTCCTCTCATTCGGTGGTGGTTGAAACCTTTGGTCTTGTCCCTGTCCTTCCATTTTTTCACAAACTGATTATATCCTATCGATTATTTAAATTTTACCTTCAGAGATGCTGTCTGCCCCAGTTAAAGAAATTTTCAGGGAAAACCTTATTATTTAGCTCCCCGTAGGTTAGCGTGAGAACAAATGACTGACTCTGAAGACGATGTACCAGACCCTGAAGAGATAGGAGGGGCCGAGGACCGGTTCAATAACCTGGTAGAAAAACGCAACGAGTTGAACAAAGAAGGAAATTTTTATCGAGATGAGAGGAACAACCTGCATGATGAAAGAAAAGAATTGCAGGAAGAAGTAGACGAATTGAAGAAAAAAAGAGACTCTCTCACCGATAAAGCAAAGGAACACAAGAAAAAAAGGAACGATCTACAAACCAAGGCCAAAGAACTAATAGCATTTAAGAGAGAAAAACAGGACAAGATAGAGGACAACCTCGCCCAAAAAGTCGAAGAACTGAAAGTCGAGATAGATGGACTTGAAAGAAAACAAGAGACCACTGCCCTCTCTGTAGAAGAAGAAAACGAATTATTGGATAAACTAAAAGATAGTAAAAAGGAACTGGATGAGAAAAAGGGACTTCTAGAAGAACAAAATCAGATAATAGAGGAAGTCAAGAGTCTGGATGAAAAGATAGACGAACTCTTCAAAAAGGCGGACCAAGAACACGAAAAGGTAGTGGAATACTCAAAAGAATCGCAGAAATATCACGACGATATCGAGGAACTGTATAGGGAGATGAACGCCCTTTCCAACGAAGCGGATAAACTGCATCAAAAGTTCATAGATGTAAGGGAAAGAGCGGATCACTATCACGAGAGAGCCATGGAGATGAAGAATAAGATCCTAGAACTCAAGCGAAAGAGGAAAGAGGACGAGATCAAGAGGAAAAAACAGTTGTTAGAACAGAACAAAAAGGTCAAAGAAAAGCTAGAGGACGAGGAGAAACTGGAAGAAGAGAGAAAAAAGATGCTGGAGATGCTTAAAAAAGACGGTAAAACCGAGATATAAAAATAGGTCAGCCATAGGATATACAAGGGTTATCCCACACGTCGATGTCTGAGGATAAAATTTATATTTAAAACTAATTTTTGATGCTCATGGATGATATTAAGTTCGGTATTTGTGGTGATCTAGATTGGCACAATACTCCTGAGAAAGACAACCCATTTTCCGCTTTGGACAAAGAGGAGATGAAGGAACTAATCTTCAAGTTGAACAGAGATCCTATGGAGGAAGAAGTGATCTTCTCAGAATACGATGCTCTTAAGCCCGAAATAGAAAGACTGCTGAGGCTCGACGCTCTTAAAAAAAGAGACGGGAAGATATACGTCAATTTTACTTTCTTGGACAAAAAAGATAACGAACTGATCTTCGATATATGTGAGGGTTACGCCGAAGAGTTAGTAGAAAAGATAGTCTCTAAAAAGGAGAAGATAGGATCGGTACTTTCAGCATATGAAAACGACAAGGTGGAAAAAGAGAAACTCGCCTTCTTGATAATCGGATGTTATTTTCTGGACTGGGGATCTTTAACGTTCTTCAGAAAGTGGGACATAGCCAACAACTTGAAGCCGCAGCCCGGTGGTAACGAATACATATTATGGGGTGAAAAACAGGACGAAGAGATGCTGAAGGAGATATACTGGGGAGGACACATGATAGTGATGGATCCTATATTTCACACATTCGGGGATCACCACACGGAAACCAGGAGGGATACACTGCCCGATATACTGCACAGGGCTCTTGATTTTGACTTTCCAGGTGGAAAAGAATATGGTTCTTTACTGTTCGAAAAGAGGAAAAATTTGGCTTCGGAGCTCGGCGAAGTCATAAAGGTGATCGGTAAAGACGGTATAGATGTGAAAGAACTTGAAGGAGCTTTAGAAGAAAAATTATCGAAAAAACATGTCTCTATGCTGGAGAAGATGCATTACATCGAAAAGGAAGAAGGAACTTATCATCTTTCGATACCTTACTTTACCGATGAGGACGTCGAGATGATATCAGAGTGTGTTGAACTTTTCGTTCCGATGCTGAAAAACTGGCTCCATGATAATCGGGAACAGTTAAGATCGGACCTTGAGGAAACGAGGCCCATGAAGAACGGAGTCCCCTTCGACGAGTTCTTCATACAGGCCTGGCACTACGTTTTCGGGTCAGTCAACAAAAAACTGGCTAGAGAAGGGATCATATACGACACGTATTCACAGGGATCAAAACATAAAGGATACCTGCCGGGGGTAGCGGAAAAGAATGTTCTGGAATCTTTAGAGGGATAATTATTTATCCTCTAAGACTTTTCAAAAGACGATGTGTGAAGAAAACGAGGATAAGATCAGTTCCATAAACGAAGAACTGGAAGGGATGGCCGAGTGCTATAAGAAAAAGAAGCCTTCCGATCTCAAAGGGAAGATACACCTACTCGTAGGAGAAGACGAAGCTTATCTCGTCAGGTTGGAAGAGAGCGAGGTCGAAGTGGAAGAAGCTGGTGTAGATTGTATCGGTGATCTGGGTCTTGTGATGTCCCAAGAGACTTTTAAAAAATTGAGTTCTAGAGAATGGAACGGTATGACCGCCGCCGGAAGAGCTTCCATGACTGAATCGGCACCTTTGGATTTTCGACTCCCTGAAGGAGCCGAGATGGATAACGAGATATTACAGATGATGTATCATTTTCTGACACACTTTTTCAGCAAAGATTATCCCACTATAACTGAACTCGGAAGAGAACATTCGAGAAAGGTCCACGGAGGCAACGCCGTACCCATAGCTTACGGACATGGTGTAAGATCTGCCTACTATACTATACAAAAAGGAGAGCAGATAAACGAGGACGAACTCGATCCGTGGAATCAAGTGTTCACTGTCGTCGGCGGAAGTGGTACAGCGGTGGTCGACGGAGAAGAGATCGAACTGGAAAAGAACATATCGATACACGTACCCCCTGATGTGGAGCACATAGTCAAAAAAGAAGAAGGCGACGACGATTTAGAATTGATCTGGACAGCCTATGGAGAGAAAGCGTGAGATCTAGATCATAGATCTTTTTTAATGAGCTTTTTTTGAGTATCTGTTCCATATCAAATCTAGCTCCGCAGTCCTGGCAGACCATTTTGTTGTTCCAGTCCTGAACTAGCCATCCTTTACCGCATTTTGGACAGCTAAGGTTTTTTGAATCTTGACTTTCGTCATGAAGTTCTACCCCATTTTTTGGCTCGGAAGAAAGTAAAATTTTAATTAACAGTTAGCTTTCATTGTTGTGCAATCCAAAACAAAAAGGGCGTGTGGCCTTGAATTTAGTCTGGATACAAATCGGAACAAGTTCCAAAGGCATCCAGACTACGCACACTTAAACAAAAAGGGCGTGTGGCCTAGTCTGGATATGGCGACAGCCTCCTAAGCTGTAGAACGGGGGTTCGAATCCCCCTACGCCCGCTACCCCTCACTCCTCTCCATCTTCGTTCTCTTCCGAATATTTTTTGTTCCTCCACTGTTGTACCTTGAAGATTACGAAGATCACTATCAGTGCACCCATGGTAACCAGATGTCCGGGGATATCCAAGAAGATCGTGATCAAAAAACCAGTGATAGCTACAAATACGGCAAACATTACCATCAGGATTATCCATTCTTTGAACGTAACTTTAAGTGCCATCAACATCAACTGTTAGCGAAAGATGATATAGATAGTAAAAAGGGTTTTTGGTCTCTATTCTTCTTCGTCAGTTTCCTCTTCAGCTTCTTCGTCTGCTTCCTCTTCAGTTTCCTCTTCAGTTTCCTCTTCGTCATCCGTTTCGTCTAGGAGTTCTTGGTCATCTAGATCTTCGAATTCTACGTCCACTTCTTCTTCGTCTTCCTGTATGTACTCTTCTATGAATCGTATATGGTTCAGGTCTAACGTGTCTCTTAAGTCGCTTACCACTCTGTACTTGACCACGAACCAGCTCTGATCGTATTTACATTGATCGGGTAATATAACATCTAATCCTTCTTCGGTTTCCTCGATCTTGAAATCTAGGTCCGTATAATCCATGGTCAGGATCGCTTTAGCCTTGTCTTCTATACTTTCTGGTTTATCGACTATCTTAAAATCATATCTCAATGTTCTACCGGCCATTGGATGATTGAAGTCTACTCTGACTCTCCCCGCCGTAGCTTGTATTATGGTTCCACGTCTATTGTCTATCTCGACTTCCTGGCCTTCTACCGGATCTATATCTCTTCTCTGCATCTCTCTTCTACTGAAAAGCTCGATCTTGTCCGGTTCCCGCATACCTATACCTTTCTCAGGGGGTACCTCTACTGAACCTTCCTCTCCCACTTCTTTTTCCAAAAGCGCTTCTTCGAAACCTTCCATAATATTCCCACTACCTAACAAGACTGGAACAGGTCCGTAACTTGCATCTTCTTCATGTATCTCTTCTTCCTCTGCCTTTTCTTCATCTGTAGTGTCGAATAGCATAGCTTCTTCGTCTTCATCGTCAGGCATCATCCAAATATCATATTCCACGTAGATTAGATCTCCTTCTTCCATTTATGGCACCTGTGCGGTGTAAAACCTACTCCTTTTTAATACTTTTTGCCTGACCGTTAACCTTATTCACCACCTATGAAGTAAAGAGTGTATGGATTTCGAGATAACCCCCGTGTTGAACGCGGAACAATTGTTGGATAAAGCCTTTGGTCGTGCATCTAAAAAGGTCAAACAGGGAAATACGGCTCTGGATAGGAAAAAAAAGACCACTTCCGCAAAATTGAATGCCATAGCGGACATCATAGACGACACACTTGGACGGTATGAGGAAGAGTTTCCCTCTTTGGATAGTCTACCTGATTTTTATTTTGATATTATCGACATCACCGTGGGTATAGACGAGCTAAAAAAGAGCCTAGGTGCCATAAATTGGGCTAAACGCCGTGTCAAAAGAACAGTTCTTGAAGCCGCTAGGGAAGTCGTGTCTCAAGAAGATATAAGTGAGATAGAAAAGATAAGGAGAAAAGCCTACGCAAGGACTGATTCTTTTTTAAAACAGGTGAACGATGATCTAGAATTCTTAAGATCGGCTAGGAAAAAACTGAACTCCCTGCCAGATATCAGAGCGGACCATCCATCGGTGGTTGTTGCGGGTTATCCTAACGTGGGAAAATCAGAACTCGTCTCTAGGATATCAAGCGGCAAACCGAAGATCGCTAGGTACCCCTTCACCACAAAAGAAGTAGGGATAGGTCATTTCAAATTGGGTTATCAGATGTGCCAGCTCATCGACACCCCGGGTATGCTAGACAGACCCAAAGAGGAGAGGAATGAGATAGAGATGCAGGCTGCCAAGGCCCTTGAAGATCTAGCCGATGTGATCGTTTTCTTATACGACCCGAGTGAAACGTGTGGTTACCCCATGGAGAAGCAGAAAACCCTCTGCGAAGAGATCAAAACAGACCTATCTGATGTAGAGATGATCGAGGTCGAGAATAAAGTAGATCTGAAGGAAAGCGATACGGATAGGATGAAGATATCGGCTTTAGAAGAGAAAAATCTAGATGGTTTGAAGGAAAAGATAAAAGATATACTGAATAAGAGATATCCTATAAAAGATATAACCGATGAGGAGCTCGAATTTTTTGCCGAGCCCGACGAAGCTCCTTCTGAGCCCTTTTCAGAGTTCAAGGACCTGTAGATCAGTCGGTTTTTTCTTCAGATGGGCGGGATTTTTCTGCACCTTTTCCCTTGCTTCTGAGTCCCCTTGACTTTCTACCGGCGGAGGTTTTTCCCCGGAATACCCTGCTTTTTTGAGACTTTTCGCAGATCCAGTTGATGCTTGGATCGTTTTTTATGGCAGGATGGTTCGGGTCCACCATGATCACTTCAAAATATTTGTTACGTCCGTCTTGTCCTACCCAATATGAATTCAGTACTCTCAAGTTAGGATATTTTTTTGAGGTCCTTTCCTCGGCGATCCACTGTAGGTTCTTTTTGGGTGTTATCTTCTTAACGCCCATACGTTTTGGTCCTCTTCCTTTTTTGGGCCTAGATCTTCGTAGGTTTCCGCGCCTCACCTTGGCTCTTGCGATGACGAAACCCTGTTTTGCTTTATAGCCGAGTTTTCGAGCCCTATCCAGTCTAGTGGGCCTTTCTACTCTTTTAAAATTGTTCTCTCTCCGCCATTTTTTCAGGCGTTCTCGCTGCAGTTCTTTCAAAAAACCTTCTTTCGGCTGTTCCCATGCCTTTTCTATGTATTTATACATGCTCGTCTGTGTTTCTATGGCTTCTTTTTCCTCTTCATCCGTCTGCTCTTCTGGCATTTTATCACGTTATTCCTGTTTATGGATTCACCCTGAGTCGGGCACATCTCCAACGGGTTTTTTACCCGTTACTCGCTTTGTTTACTTTACAAGGACGGGGTATATATATGTATCCATATCGAAGAGAGATCCACCAATTTAGCAAAGCAAGGAGCAGAAATAGGGGGTAATTTTTAATACCTCTCTCACTTATCGCCGAATGTTTAAGTTATCGTTCAGGTGTTAGATATGAAAGTACATAGAGTGAAAGGAAAATTCAAGATGGGAAGAAGAAAATCTGACTGGCAGCGGTTCTCTAAAGAGGTCATCAGCGACAGTAGGGAGGAGGCCGTAGAGATGATATATTCCCTTTTCGGTAGTAAGCATAGGGTCAAAAGGACAAATATCAAGATATTCAGGACTGAAGAGGTGGATGAGGATGATGTTGAGGATTTCTTAATTCAAAGTAAGATAGATATGGAGGCATGAAATACTATGGTCAACCAACAAGAACTACAACAGAAAGCATCTACACTGGAAGTGATGAGAAATGAAGTCGAAGCCTTAGAGGGACAAAAACGACTGTTACAAAATCAGATACAAACACACGATGAAGCGAAGAAAACCGTGGAAAAATACAGCAAAGAGTCAGAGGGTACCGAGGTATTGGTACACATAGGAGCCGATACGTATATACACACAGAAGTCAAAAACAATGAAGAGGTATTGGTAGATATAGGCAATGATCTATCAACCAAGAGAGACGTAAAAGACGCATTAGAGATAATAGACAGAAAAAAAGAAAAGATCAAAGAAGATAAAGAGGAACTCCAGGAATACATAGACGAACTGAACGAAAATGCGGACGAATTGGAACAGGAAGTCAGAGAAGATTATCAAAAACTACAGAGACAGCAGCAGGAACAACATGGCGGAGGTCAGGTCTTTCAGTAGATAGGTGTTGGACAGTTTGTGATATCTTATCAGGTCAGATGTAAATATGTTTGAAAAATTAAAAAACAAGTTATCTGGTTTAAAGGAATCCAGTAAAAAAGAGATCGAAAAAACACCAGATGAGGCCTTCGTTGACGGTTGGGGCTCAAAGATAAAGGAGAGTAAGATAGAAGACATACTCTGGGAGCTCAAGGTCTCACTTCTAGAAGCAGATGTAGCTCTGCCCGTGGCTGAAGAAATCCAGGATTCAGTCAAGGAAGATCTTTTAGGAAAGAAAATAAGCCGAAAATACGATATGGAATACGTGGTGGAAGCGAGTTTAAAAAAGGCTGTTCAGTCCGCTTTGAAAGCGGATTATATAAACTTCGACAAGAAAGTAAAAAGAGCGGAAAAACCATTCTCCATAATGTTCGTAGGGGTCAACGGAACAGGAAAGACCACTACCATAGCAAAGATCGCACATCGATTGATCAAACAGAAGTATAGTTGTGCCCTAGCGGCTTCCGATACTTTTAGAGCAGGTGCTTTGGAACAGATACAGCAACACGGCGACAGATTAGGAGTAAAAGTGATAAAGCATTCCAAGGGAAGCGATCCCGCCGCCGTGGCTTATGATGCCCTTGAACATGCCGAAGCTAGGGGCAAAGACGTGGTGTTGATCGATACCGCGGGCAGGATGCAGACCAACCAAAATCTCATGAACGAGATGAAGAAGATCAAAAGGGTGGCGGAACCAGACATGATAATTTTCGTAGGCGACGCCCTGGCAGGCAACGATGCCGTGGAGCAGGCTAAAGAGTTCGAAAAGTCCGTTGGCATCGACGGTGTCGTCCTGACAAAGATAGACGCCGATGCAAAAGGAGGCGCCGCTTTATCTATAGGACACGCTGTGGGAAAGCCCATGCTTTTTGTGGGGACCGGTGAAGGATACGACGATCTTGTCAAGTTCAACGCCAACTGGATGACGAAAAGGCTTTTCAACGGTTGATTTTTGCATGGTCACACAAATTATTTATAGCATGAGTTACAAATATGTATAATAGACAGTTATCCCGTGAAAGAGAAGGTGGGTAATAAATATGAGCGATGAAAAAACAAATCAGCTAGCCGGTTTTGATGAATTTCGGGGGAAATCTCTGAAAGTAGACGATCTTACCACTGCCATAAAAAACAGCATAGATGAGAGGGGGATGGAAACCAGTGCCGCTCAGATGATGGCTGAACATGTTTTGAATTTCTTTGGTTTCAACGATAGGATCATAGATAACATCTTAGAGCAAGAGGATCGCGACGTTTTTTATATGTTAGAAGATGTGGGACTACTCACCACCGAGCGTGAAGAGACCACACTCTACGATGGTAGGGAATGGAGGATTCACTACTGGTTATTTGAGAAAGACAAGATAAAGGAACTCCTTGAAACCCAGTCCTCTGAAAAAGATAGCAAAGAAGAAACAGACAGTATTTACGACGAGATACCAGATGGTGTTTGGTCATCTCCTTCCAGGAGAGACGTCGAGTGATAAAAAAAGGTAGTGGGCCCGCCGAAATTTGAATTCGGGTGCCGGCGTCCCGAACGCCGAAGGATGGACCAAGCTACCTCACGGGCCCTGAGTGACTTTTTGGAACTACAATGGAAATAGGATAAAAAGGTTACTGACCTTTTAGGTCCCTTAACCTCATATCTTCTTCTCCGTTGATGTCTCTTATGGAATCTATGACGGTATCTAAGCTTTTGTTCGTGTAGAATAGGTGAGAATCGCATGAACAGTCCGAACAGCCGAATCCATCCACGGCTCTGTAAGCCTCTTTTAGCTGTGAAGCGGTTTCGCACTCTTTACTCTTATCACCTTCGTAGCCGAAAACGTCCCGCACTTCGGTTTTTTCAAGGAGATGATCGATGTGCCAGTGTTTTCTTTTATCTTCTTTAAGATGTCTTTTTACCCTTCCTTCTATACCGTTCTGGGCGGAGCCCACGTAGGCGTAAGTCCCGGGAAAGAATCTTATCTTGCCGAGTGCACCCACTTCTTTGATAACGGGTTCTTCTAGCTTTGATATGAGGATGTAGATGCCTTTCATTCTATATCTACCTTGAATACCACGGTTCCTCCTCCTGTGTAACTTTCCCCTGGATCCACACACTGTACGTAGGCAACGTTCTCGTCTTCTTTGTTCAATCCCAGCTCTAAGGGTTTTACTCCGTTTTCCAGGGCGGTGGTATAATGTAAGATGGTGGATAAGGCGTGGGTGCAAAGTTTGTCAGTTCTTTCCAGATCTATCTCAGGGTCTTTTATGACTATTAGGTCTCCCTCTCGGTATACAGGGCAGTGTCCTCGGATCTCACACACTTCTATCTTCAGCATGATATCATCTTTTTTTGAATTTTCCTTTGAACAATCTACCAGCTATCTTCAATCCGTCTACAGTCTTCAATTTAGATGTTCCTTTTCTCTTATCGTATCTTATTCCTATCTCAGATATATTTTCATGGGAAAAGACGGTGTGGATGCCCGCTTCTATTTCAAATCCTCGTCCAGGGACCTTGTTGTTCTCCAACACGTTCCTATCCATGCCTCTCAAACCGGTACATAGATCGGATACGTCCGTTCCGTACAATCTATTGGCAAGGAACGTTAATATCTTGTTTCCTATCTTATTTTTAGTGGTCATGGCTCCCTGCTGTATCTCACCTGCGAATCTACTTCCTAACACCATATCACAACCGTTTTCTAGTTCGTTGACCATGTCTATGATCTTCTCCCCAGGATAAGAGCCGTCTCCGTCTATCAAAAAAACGTAATCTCCCTGGGCTTCTTTAAAACCGAGCCTGACTCCTTCAGCTTTTCCCTCTCCTGCTTGAAAAACGTCTACGCCCTTTTCCTTTACTTTTTCTACCGTCTCATCAGAAGAACCGCCATCCACCACCAATATCTCCGTCTCATATCCCAGCCTTTTCAGTCCTTCTTCGGGTATGTCTTCGATCACCTCTTCGATCCCCTCTTCTTCGTTCAAGGTAGGGATGATCACGCTCACAAGTTTTTCAAAATTCATATCCATGCTCTGACTCTCTTCAGTTCACTTGAACTCATCCAAGATGGTACTCTATGACGTGTTCTTCTATATCCGCTCTGTACTTTTTGATTATCTCTATAAATTTTTCTTTCTGAGTACTAGCCAATACACCATACAGGTCTTTAAAAACCTCCTGTTCCTCCATCTCTTTGACTATTAGACGTTTTTGTGCTTCGGTCAATTTGTTTTTCCCCCCTTTTGAATCTTCATTTTTTAGATATCTCTCGAGTTCCGAAAGTTTGTCTATGTAATAACCTATCTTTCTAGGTCTGTCCGGACCGATGTTCCTTACCAGTCCGCATTTTTCACAGTAAGGGTGAAGAGCTAAGGTCATCTCATGTTTCTTTCGAAGCAAGGGAAGCCAGTCTTCGTCGACCGAGCGATGAATGCATAATTTGAAATCCCCTCTTTCTTCCTCGCTAGATTCGTTCATATCTACTATAATTCTAACTACGCTGACTATATAATCTTTTTTCCAATTTTGAAGCAAAAACACAATGACTAAATAAAAAGCTGATCTATACGTAAGATATGAGAGGAGGATTCGTATCTAAGCTGGATAAAGAAAAGTTCCCGATAACGTTAGAGGTCCCGTCACCTAGGGGAGGCAACGTGGAGCGATATATGGAGGAGATAAAGAGCTACGACTTTTTGGACGATGTTATAGGGCTGAATGTTTGCAACAATCCGGTAGGGCTAGTCATGATCGATCCTGCACCCTACGCCGGTCGTATTTTGAAGGAAGTCGGAGTTGAACCCATCACACATCTCACCTGTAGAGATTCTACTCTTAGTGGATTACAGCGTTGGTTGTTCGGTGCGCAAAGTCTAGGTATCAAGACTATACTAGCTATGACCGGTGATTACGGGGTCGGAGACTACCCCGCAGAAGAGAAAGTTGACCATATCAATTCTCTAGAGCTCATAACCGGGATAAAACAATATCTAAATCAGGGAAAACTGATGCCTGAACTTTCCGCTGCACCTTTCAGGCAAAGGAACAGATATCTCAAGGAAACAGAGGATATAGAGGAAGATACGGACTTTCAGGTGGGCGGTGTGGTCATATCTCACAGGAGCAACGAGGCAAAATATGCGACCAAAAAGGTAGAAGCGGGAGCAGATTTTTTTCAGACCCAGATATGTTACGATGCAGAAGAGATGCTCGATTTTATACAGAGGTTTGAGGACAGCAGCGAAAAAAATATACCTATACTCGTAGGGACCACCCCCTTCTCATCTAAAGCTCAGATAAAAAGCCTACAGGAAGCGGTCCCTCAAGTCACGGTTCCGCCCTCCACGATAAAGAGACTATCTAGTGCGGAAGACACAGCCGAAGCCTCAGTGAGATCCACCATAGAATTTTACCAGGATATATTGGACGGTATCCAAGACAGAGGGCTAAATACCAAGGTAGGTGCCCACATATTACCTGTCAAACATAACGGAGTTTCTAAAAAGATAATAAAGAGGTTGAGCGATCTATGAGTGAGACGTACCCCTGGCCAGGTGATTTTAAAACAGGTGATGAAACGTCTCCCGTAGCAGTTGTTACTCTGGGACACAAGATCGATCTCGACCCGGATAAAGTGGCCATATGGGGACCCATGAAGACTGAAAATCTAGGCATCGAAAAAGTCGTTGCCAACACGATCTCTAATCCCAACATACGATTTTTGATAGTCTTTGGAAAGGAGATCAGGGGTCATAGATCCGGTAGGTCCCTTATGGAACTCGCAAAGAACGGTGTAGATGAAGACGGTAAGATAATAGGCTCGCCGGGGGCGGTACCCTACATCGAGAACATATCGGAGGAGGCGGTGGAACGGTTCCGGGAGCAGGTGGAGTTGATCGACATGATAGATGTTGAATGTAGAGAGGAACTAGAAGAAGTCATATGCAAGACCATCCAAAAAGATCCAGGCTGTTTTGGCGAACCTTACACCGCCATCAAGATCGAAAGAATAAAAAGATCAAAGTTCCATGCAGAATTCGCTCTTCACTCGTCTCTGAGCGTATCTCCGTGGGGCGAGATAAAACCTTCACACCAGGAGGTGAAATGATGTTCAGCTATGCCAAGGAACAAATGACGTATGATCTTGAAGGGATAAAAGTTGGAGGTCAGCCGGGAGAGTATCCCACCCTGATGATAGGCACACTTTTTTATGAAGATCAATTCCATGAGCCGGAGTCTTCACTTGAAAAAGCCAAGGCGTTGATAGAGGACCAAAACCGTATATCCCGCAGGACCTCGGTACCCTCCATGGTAGACATCTTGATCTACGAAGAGGAGGAAGTGGAATGGAAACTAGATTTTGCCTTGGACAATATAGAGGGGTTTTTTTCCGTGGACGTGCCCGAAGCCGAGGTCAGGATGAAAGTACTAGACTATCTAGATCAGCAGGATTCCCTCCACAGAGCTATCTATAACAGTTTGAATCTGGGCATGGATGAAGAGGAATTCGAGTTACTGAAAGAAAAAACTCCCGCCGGAGCGATCTTATTGGGTTACAACCCACACGATAACAGCGCACACGGAAGGAAGGAGATGATAAAAGACGGCGGTCCCATACTAGATAAAGGTCTTTTGACCATGAGCCAGGAAGCGGGTATAGGATACGTTTTTCTAGACACTGCGGCAACACCTTTTGGTGAAAAGGCCTGCGAAACCGTAAGAGCGGTCCCTGTGTTCAAAAGCGAATTCGGCTTACCCGTGGGGTGTGCACTACATAACACTATAGAATCTTGGAGATGGTTGAACGACTACGAAGAACGGGAAAATATATTCGATAAGTTGGACTCTTCCATAGATACTATACCTCTGACTCTAGGTGCGGATTTCATCTATTATGGGCCTATAGAGAACGCCTTCGACTCGATACTGAACGCTGCCATGGTCGATAAGATGGTGGCGGAGGGAGCCCAGGATTACTTCGGAGTCGAGATATCAAAGGAACATCCATATCATACTCTACGATAAGCGCTATTTTTTTAACTCATGTTTCCTTTTGCTCTATCATGGATATGAACGAGGAACTGATGACCACGGTGGTGGGGAGTTATCCATCCGTACCCGGGAAAAAGCTCCTAGGAAGCTCTTACTATGATGGGAGCGATCCCTTCCACGAGAGCTTGAGAAGAGCTGTGAAAGATCAGTTAGAGTGCGGTATAGACATGGTATCAGACGGGCAGACCCGGGCCGATATGGTGAGCCTATTCGCCCAAAAGTTATCCGGCTTCAGAGTCAAAGACAGGGTAGAACTGGTCAACAGGGTCGGATACCGTGATCAGATAACCGTTGAAGATCAAAAAAGGGTCAGGGACTTGATCCAAGATAACACCTTGCTCAAGGGCATCGTTACCGGACCTTACACCCTTGTCAAGAGTTCGGATAACAGATACTATAAAAAAGAAAGAAAGGCGGTTTTTGATACCGCCGAAGCACTTCATAAAGAGGCTGTGGAGTTATCCGATATATGTGACGTGGTTCAGGTGGATGAACCTCTTCTTTCCATAGATTTCCCGGATCATGCTAAGGAAGCGGTGGAGACGGTTTTGGACTTGGAATGTACTACGGCTCTGCACGTATGTGGGGATGTTTCCAACATAGTGGATGGATTGGTAGAGTTGAATGTGGATATATTGGACCACGAATTCACCTCTATCCCGAAACTTTATGAAAGATTCGATGAGTTGGACTTTCCCCAGCGTTTGGCCGTGGGAGTGGTCTCTACGAGGCCCGAGCTCGAAAAGGTATCCACCATCATGAAAAGGATAGAAAAAGCCTACGAGTTTTTCGGTCCTAAAACCATGATAGATCCGGATTGTGGACTCAGGAATTTGGATACGGATACGGCCAAAGGCAAACTCAAAAATATGGTAGAGGCCAGGGAGATGTTTTTAAATGGTTGAGAAGAAGATCGAGATGATCCAGGCGGAAGAAAGCAGCGGCGTCGAATTCGACGAAAAAGGTTTTTTCGTCGTAAACGTGAAAGATGAAATAATAGTTGAACACTATCTCAACGTACAAAAGGAAGGGAGATTAGAAGTAGAGACCGGTAGACTGAACAAGGTGATAACAGGCACGTCTGCAAAAGCCGTGTGTGATACCATGATAGAAAAAGGATTGATATCCAGGTTAGACCACGCCGCATTTCTGGGAAGAGAATTACAAAAAGCTGAGATAGCCCTGAAGAACGACCTAGAATACCGACAGTGCAAACCTTTAAAGCTATAGATAGTCCAGCACGGATCTTTTTACCTCTTGGGAAGAAGCTTTGAATCCTCCTCCCTGAGCGAATCTCGAAGTACCTCCACCGCCACCACCGAACTCCCTGCTCAGTTCGTTTATCACATGGTCGGCATCTACATCTGCATCTTCACCGACCCCTACGCTCACACTTATCCCCTGGTCTTCGTTCACCAATACTAAAACTTCTTCAGGGCCGACTCCGTCTTTGGCCTTATGAGCGATTATATCCGAATGCTCTGTGGAAGCTTGTAGAGTCTGTATCAAAAGCTCGTATCCTTCCCGTGGATATCTCTCGCAATCGTCTATCTCCCTCTCTACACGCAGGGCTTCCAGTTCTTCAAGCTCTTTTTCAAGCCTCCCCCTGCTGTTCAAGAGGTCTTTTATCTTTCCCGGAAGGTTTGTATGATCCGTCTCTAGGATGGAAGTGGCCCTGAGCAGCGATCTTTTTTCTCCGTACTCCCTTCTCAAGGCTTCTTTACCCACACAGAAATTCACTCGGGTCACACCCTCTTGTAGCTTTTTTTTGTTCACTATGTATATCCTGCCCACTTCCAGGGTGTCAGAGAGGTGGGTTCCACTGCACACGCCCCTATCCCATCCCTCTATATCGATAACCCTCACTTTCTCTCCGGAGGGTATTTTCTTTGCAAAAGCTATATCTTCACTGTTTTCTATATCTTCCTTTTTCACCATCTTCCACGTAACAGGTCTTTTCTCCAAAATTATCTGGTTACAGCGTTCTTCC
The DNA here is from genome assembly GCA_003551675.1 of Thermoplasmata archaeon. Classification (GTDB taxonomy): domain Archaea; phylum Thermoplasmatota; class Thermoplasmata; order Halarchaeoplasmatales; family Halarchaeoplasmataceae; genus Natronoplasma; species Natronoplasma halalkaliphilum. The sequence goes on along the minus strand of PUNG01000012.1, from coordinate 8,179 downwards.
ATCTTCGATAACGTCTTTCTATCTACGCGGCTACTTGTCTCGAAGTCGATCCTGGCCTTTTTCTCACCTATATCGAAACCGGAGTAGTTTATATCTCCCATAACTTCTCTGCCGGCTCCGAACACGATATGGGCTCCAGTATGTGCTCTCATGCAGTATATCCTGAATCCTTCATCTATTTTTCCTTTGACAGTTTTACCTTCTTTCAGGTCATGAGATGTGTTTTCCATATGATGTACGATCTCATCTCCCTCTTTCTGCACGTCTTTGACTTCATAGCCGTTCAACGTGCCTTTATCGGCGGGCTGTCCTCCTTCCTCTGGATGGAAATAAGTATCTTTTAAGATGACCCGTTTTCCCTCGCTACTTTCCACCTTGCTTTCAAATTCGAATCTTTTTTGTTCGTACCAATAACTGGGATCGTAGACCATCAAGGTATAGATAGAAAAAAGGGGTAATAGGTTTTTTGTTCGTCTTCGTTACATCTCCCATATGAATTTTCCGTTCTCCATGACAGTTTCGCCGTCCATCTCTAACCTGCCCTGTGACATATCCTTTATGATGTCCATGTGTATGGCACTGTCGTTACCCGCTCCGTTTTCACCTATGGTGCGCTTTATGGCCTTTCCTAAAGCCAAGTGTATCGTATCACCCATCTTTTCATCGAACAGCATATTTCTTGTGAATATCTTGATGCCTCTGTTGGTACCTATACCTAACTCGCCCAATTTATTAGCACCTTCGTCGGCTTGTAGGATTTGGGATAAAAGTTGTTCGTTGGTATCTGCAGAATGTTTCACCACTTCGCCCTTTTCAAATCTTAGCCTCACGTTGTTTATCTCACGCCCCATGTAGATGAGCGGTTTATCGAACAGTATTTCGCCTTCTACACTGTCGGGGATAGGCGCGGTAAACACTTCACCACTGGGTAGGTTGAATTTTCCATCTGAGTTTTCGCCCAAATTACCTTTGATGGACATGGTCAGCTCTGTCTCTTTTCCTGTTATGTAAACCTCCTCGGCCTCGTCCATCTTTTTCTTCAGTATCTCCTGTTTGTCGTGTACCTCTTGCCAATCTCTCAAGACCGCATTCCAAACGAAGTCCTGATAACTCCTTAAAGACATATCTGCGAGTTGAGCGGCGGCATTTGTGGGGAAAGCGGTCAAACATGTTTTTTTATCCTGTACCATATCGCTTATGGGTTTTCGGACCTTGGAGTACTCTGCCAGCAATTGTCCTGGAACATCGTTCATCGCTTTTTCGTTGACGTCTGATTTTATGGAGATCACCACGTCGGAGTTTTCAAAGAGCGATAGTATGTGTTCCGGCGTCTTGAATTCACCGTTGAAGTTTTTAAGGTAGGCTCGGCTCACTTCGCTGGAGGAGAAAAGAGTGGTCGGATGTGCTCCTCGTTCACCTATCTCTTCATACAATGCGATGACCAGCTCTTCTGCCTGGGGGTGCGCCATCACCAAAACATTGTCGTCTTTTTCCATCTCCGTGCTCCAATCAGCGATTATCTCGGCATGTTCTTTTATTCTATCATCCATTATATCTCAACCATTTGATCAATTTTTTAAGTAAAGTTCCGTACCTTTAGTAGATAAGTATTATAAATCACTTTAGTAAAGTACACGAAAACCATTTTTAATGACCTTCCGTTTTAGTACCGGATATCATGGTACTTAGAGAAGAATTACTAGGAGATGCTGAAGTGGGAGACAAGGTGAGGATAAAGAAAGAGAGTCAAAGCTACGAAGGTATATTGATGCCCAGTCATAGATTCAGTAAAAAAGACGTCATAACTTTAAAACTAAAAAACGGCTATAATATCGGTGTGGTGTGTGAAGAAGATACCGGTATCGAAGTGATAAAAAAGAGTAAAAAAAGAACTGAAAAGAAAGAAAGAAGGATAGAGATAGACGAAGATAAGCCAAAGATATCCATCCTGGGCACGGGAGGAACCATCGCCAGTTACGTAGAGTACAGGACAGGAGCTGTTCATCCCGCTCAGACCGCCGATGATCTTTTGTATTCCAACCCTGAGATAGCCGAACGGTGCGAGCCGGAGGTAGAGATCCTGTTCAGCAAGTTGAGTGAAGATATCGTACCTAAAGATTGGGTGACCATAGCCGATAGAGTGGTGGAGATCCTCGAAGAAGGAACCAGAGGAGTGGTCGTCTCACACGGTACCGATACCATGAGTTATACTTCGGCGGCTTTATCTTTCCTGCTCCACGGCCTTTCGAAACCCGTGGTATTGGTGGGCTCACAGCGCTCCAGCGACAGGCCGTCCAGCGATGCACACCTCAACCTATTGGCCGCGGTCGAATTGGCCGGATCTGATAGACCCGGCGTTCACGTGGTCATGCATGATTCCATGTCCGATGAAAGATGTGCCGTACATAGAGGGACAAAGGTGAGAAAGATGCATACCAGCCGCAGAGACGCATTCGAGTCCATAAACGAGAGACCTTTGGGTTACGTGTACCCGAACACGGGAGAGGTTGAATTTGAAGAGGAGAAAAAAGTAGAGGTGAAAAAAGGATTGGAGCGGAAGGGAGGTATAGACGAAAGAGTATCGTTACTGTATGCGAATCCTGGATTGACCCAAGAGGACATCAGAGACGCCGGTAAAAAGGAAGGTGTGGTCATAGCCGGCACCGGCTTGGGTCACATGAATACGAACCTTATCCCCGCTCTGAAAGAGGTCATAGAGGAAGGTACACCTGTGATCATGACCAGCCAATGTCTCTACGGTACGGTGAACGGGCATGTTTATTCCGCAGGTAGGGAGTTGAAAGAAGCTGGTGTGATCTTTGCGGGAGATATGCTCCCAGAGACGGCCATGGTAAAATTGATGTGGGCTTTGACCCTTGACGAAGAAGTCGAGAAGGTCATGAAAGAGAATATATCCGGAGAATACACTTGCAGGAGGGTTCGATGACCATGAGCGAAAAAATAGATCATGAGGAACTCGGCTTGAAGGTCGGGCTGGAGATACACCAACAGCTGGATACGGAAAAGTTATTCTGTGGCTGTCCTTCGGAGATGGTGGAGGACGAAGATGGTACCGTCCTCAGATACTTGAGGCCCACGGAGAGCGAACTAGGTGATGTTGATAGGGCGGCGCTCATGGAAGCACAGAAGGGTCTAAAATTTCGATACCAGACTCCGGAAAGTTCTTCCTGTTTGGTAGAGTTGGACGAAGAACCGCCCCACGGACCGGACGAGGAAGCCTTGGATATAGCTATAACCATGGCCCTTTTCATGGACGCAGAGATGATCGAGGAGATACACTTCATGAGGAAGATAGTGATAGATGGATCCAACACCACCGGTTTTCAGAGGACGGCGTTGTTAGCTATCGACGGGGCTTTAGATGTGAACGGCAAGAAGATAGGCATACCCACCATGTGTCTTGAAGAGGACGCCGCAAGGAGTGTTGAAGAAGAAGACGGCGTCAAAGTCTATAGGTTGGACCGCTCGGGCATACCTCTTGTGGAGATAGCTACCGATCCTGATATCACCAGTCCCCAGGAAGCAAAAGAGGTGGCCCAAAAGATAGGTGCGCTTTTCAGGAGTACTAAAAAAGTGAAGCGCGGTATAGGGAGTATAAGGGAAGACCTCAACGTCTCTATTGAAGAAGGAGCCAGGGTCGAGATGAAAGGGGTCCAGGAATTGTATATGCTGCCCGAATACGTGGAGAAAGAAGTTACCAGGCAGGTCACTTTATTGGAGATAAGGGACGTGTTGGATAAAAGAGACGCAAAGGTCCAAGAGAAGATATATGATGTCACGGAGGATCTCAAAGAGTGTGAGAGTAGTATAATCCGAGGTAATTTAAAGAGAGGAAAGGGCGTTTATGCCTTGAAGCTCGAGGGCTTCGACGGTCAATTGAGAGGAGAAGACGGCGAAGCTTTATTGGGTCCCGAATTGGCGGAATACGCAAAAAAAACCGGCGTCGCAGGCATATTCCACAGCGACGAGCTGCCTAAGTTCGGTATAACCGAGAAGGAGATGAAAGCAGTGGAGGAACGATTGGATATAGGAGAGAAGGATGCATACGCCCTGGTGACCGCTGCGGAAGAAGACTCTAAAGACGCGCTGCAGAACGTGATAGAAAGGGCAAAGATGGCCTTGAAGGGCGTGCCCGAAGAGACCAGGCAGGCGAGACCAGACGGTACTTCCGTTTTCTTGAGACCGCTATCGGGGGAGGCTAGGATGTATCCCGAGACGGACATCCCTCCTAAGAAAGTAGAGAGCACCAGGTTGAAAAGACTCACGGATGAACTGCCGGAACGGCCGGATGAAAAGATCGAGAGGTACCAAGAAGAGTATGGACTCAACGAGCAGCAGAGTCGACAGCTATTCAGGAAGGGCTACGACCTTTTATTTGAAAAGATCGTCGAAGAGCACGGCTCGCCTTCAGTAGCGACCAACATGTTCTTACACACCTATCCTGATCTAGAAAAAGAGGGATTCGAAGTAAAAAACATAAATAAAGAGGAGCTGCTCGAGATATTCAGAAGATTTAGATCCAAGGAGTTCGCCAAAGAAGGCATACCGGATATCCTCAAAGGAGTTTCGCAGGGAAGATCCGTAGATGAGGCGTTAGATGCTGCGGGTCTAGAGTCCGTAGGTGAGGAAGACATACGAGAAAAAGTGGTTGAGCTCATCCAAGATAGGAGCGACTTCGTGGAGGAGAGGAAGATGGGCGCCATAGGTCCTTTGATGGGTGTACTCATGAAAGAACTGAAGGGTAAAGCCGACGGAGAAAAGATAAGTGAGATATTGAAGGAAGAGATTGAGAAGAGAATTTGATAGGTATGAAGGAACATATAGTGGAATTGAAGGAAAAAGAAAAGATAGATGAACTCCTTAGACTCCTACAAGAAGGGGACGAGAAGACAAGGGCCGACGCATCTAAAGCATTGGGTATGATGAAAGCGAGTGAGGAAAGGGAAGACGTTACTACCGCGTTGGTAGAAAGATTGAAAAAAGACGATATCGCCACGGTGAGGGCGAACGCCGCATTGGCCCTGGGTCAGATCGGGAGCGAAATCGGGAAAAAAGCTTTGAAAGAAGCGGCGGAAGAAGACGACTGGGAAGTCAGGCACGACGTCGCCATAGCCATGGGTGAATACCAAGACGAATGTTTTATAGATCCGTTATATTCTCTTTTAGAAGACAGTGAAACGGAGGTAAAAGCAAAGAGCATAGAATCCCTGGGTAAGATCGCAGGGGAGGCGAAAAGTACCAAGATCGTATTGAAACTTCAAAATTTTTTAGACCATCCCTATCTCAAAGAAGAAGCGGTGAAAGCCATAAGTAACGCAGAGAGTGAAAAAGCATTAGAGGCACTCATGCAAGCCTACCAAGATGGTGAAAGGGAGATAAGGGAGATCGCTATAAACGGGATAGGCAAGATTCAAGGAAAAAAAGCGGACGAGCTCTTGATCCAAGCCTTAAAAGACAATAGTTGGAGGGTCAGGGAAGATGCGGCTAAATTTTTAGGTGAGAGAGGATGCGAAGAAGCCCTCGAGCCCCTTTTGAAACGACTGAACGATAAAAAAAACTACGTCGTACAAGAAGCACTGAAAGCCGTGGGTTCCATAGGTAAAAAAGATGAAAAAGTTCTAGAAAAGATAGAACAAAAGCTCGAAGATGACGACCCTGAGACCAGAACGGCGGCGGCGGAAGCCTTGGAAAAGATAGACCACGAGAGAGCCGCTGAAACCCTATTCAACGCATTGAAGATCGAAAACAACCCCAGGGTGCTTTGGTCCATCTCTGACTCTCTGTCCAAAAGATCGAGAAAAGAACTGAAGGAGCTCAAAGGAAAAACTAAAGAACTCGGCGTGGAGAGGGAGATGTTCGCTGTTTTTGCCATGGGAAAAGCCGGATCTTCTAGACAAGTCAATGAACTCCTATCCATGTTGGACGATGAGCGCTGGAAAGTGAGACAGAAGGCGGCGGAAGCTCTCAGAGGTATAGATGCCGAAGAGCTCAGCGAAAGCAAGTCGAAAAAAATTCTAAAAAAGCTCTCTAAAACCATGGAGGATAACGACAAATGGGTCCGGTCCGAGTCCGTAAAAAGCCTGGGCGAGATTCTATTCGATCTAAAAGGAAAGTGGGACTCGGAGGAGTTTGAAAAGAAATTGTTGAAAAGGGCGGAAGTGGAGGCTGACGAAGACGTTATCGATGTGATAAAGCAAGTTAGGAACCTTTTAGATATTTAAAGAGGTGAGCGATGATGGACGAAGAAAGTGCCTTCGTACAGGTCATGACGACCATGGACGACAGAAAAAAAGCCAAGGAGATGGCAGAAGAGCTGGTAAAAAAAAGATTAGCGGCTTGTGTACAGCTAGTCGGTCCTATAAGGAGTACATACGAATGGGACGGTCGACTTGAAAATTCGGAGGAATGGTTATGTGTATTGAAGAGTAAACGCAGTCTTTACGAAGAACTGGAGGAAGCGATCAAAGATATGCATACCTACGATAATCCGGAGATAATAGCTCAGCCGATCATACTCGGTAGTGAAGGATATCTCGATTGGGTGGCTGAAAAAACCAAATAATAGATAGCCCTATGAGCTTCTTTTTCGAGAGAGTTGTCAGCATCATCTAGGAATTTATTCGCTTTGGATGGAGCAATACATCGTAGTTTGATATGCTCTAGAGAGATAGGGGTTTAGGTGATGTTTGTCGGCGACGTGCAGGATCTCTCCAGGTGCACAGAAGAGGATCGATGAAGGTGAAAGTCAGGAAATACGGAAAGTTGATGAAGAAAAGATAGATTTCGCCAACGAGCCGACGCCGGAGGAGACGGTGAAAAAGCTGATCAAGAAGGAATATGATTTAGGTGATGATACATAGGAAAATATATATCGTATGTATACCATGAGAATATATGAGGTGGTTATATGAGCACAACTATACGTGTTTCGAAAAAGACACTCGAAATCTTAAAAGAAGTTCAGGATGAGGAAGGATTCGAGTCCTATGAGAAACTTATAAAGGAATTATTGATCCGATCAGGGACACTCAGTCAATTCGGAGAGGATTCTGACTTACCAAAGTGGGAAGAAAGTGATCGCCCCATCTTTCATGGTGAATAGGATGGTCTGCTTGCTCAATTTGACGGAGGATTACGATGGATAAAATAGTATTCGACAGTTATGCATGGATAGAATATTTTCGCGGTTCAAAAGAAGGTGAAAAAGTAGATGAGTATATCAAATCAAAGATAGAGATCATAACACCGACCATAGTGATAGCCGAACTCAGCGACAAATACAGGAGATTGGACAAAGAAGAGGAGTGGAAAGAAAGAAAAAAATTCATCTCCCTGCGCTCTGAGATCGTCCCTCTAACATCGGAAACGGCGGACAAAGCTGGAGAGATAAAGAAAGTAAAAAGAGAGGAGTTTAACGATTTCCCCTTAGCGGATGGTATGATACTTGCGATCGCTGAATATGAAGGAGCTTTGGTTTTGACCGGTGATCCACATATGGAGGGTTCCAAGATTCGTGATCTGAGAGAATTATAGTGGATATCGGCGGCGAGGAACCGATCAAAGTGGACTACCGGACGGCGTACCAGTGGCTGAAGAAAAAATCTCTTCGCTCCCGAGCTCGCAGGATCTTGCAGAGAGTCGTTCACTGTGTCAATATCTGAAAAAGATGTAGAAAAGACTTAGGTCGCCGGGTCCATGAGTTTGAGTATATCGAGGAAAACTATCACGATCTGAAAACTACCTATCAGGAAGCCTTTTGGGGTCTACAACCAAATAATAAAAGTTATTAATTTTTCCAGAATTCATTTTAGAATAATACTCTTCTGATATTCTAACTGGCTCTGATAGTTTAAATTCACCTTCCGACGAAATGTGGGCTCCACCAATACTTAGTACTGAATCATTTTCGCTCCTTTCATCCGTCTTCGGACGTCCGCCTGATTCAAGAGTCGAAATAACATCTGAAAATGTTTCTAGAGACCAATCTTTAGGAATTTTCATCTTTTTCGGCCCGATCTGCACTTCCTTATACTCGGGCATCATCAAACCTCTCGAAGTCTTTACCAACGTAGCAGAAGGATTGTGGAGGTGTGAAATTTGGTATAACATCATAAGGATCTATGGCATTGTCGAACTCGTTATAATCCTCTATGGTGAT
>PUNG01000119.1 GCA_003551675.1 Thermoplasmata archaeon | reverse complement strand
TATCCGTATCTATCAAATCATCTGAAGCGTCGTAAAAGGAAACGTCCATGTTTTCTTCATCTTCATGTTCCACAAGAACACTGAGCTCTGGGTTTAAACCCACATCTACAGCTCCGTCTTCCGGTTCCGGATCAGTAGGGGGTAAAACATCGGACACCTCTGCAACAGTGGTGAACGACCATGTTAAAGATCTAGCCGTTTGCTCACCATCGTCCGCTATAACATACCACTCATATGTGCTATCTAGATCGAGTCCTTCCCACGTAACGGAAGCTCTGTCTCCACTTGCCACATCATCATCGCTTCCTATGGGACTGTCGTCTAAAGCGTCGTAAAAGGAAACGTCCATATTGTCTCCTTCGTCGTGCTCGACAGATACGCTCAGGTCTACATCGGTACTCACATCTACAGCTCCGTCTTCCGGTATGGGATCAGTAGGTGATACGGGTCCCGGTTCACCACCAGGTTCTTCTATAGCATTTTCGTTGTCCTCTTCAAGACCATTTATGCCAACTGCCCGTACGATGTACCACCATACTATATCATCAGCATCTCCTTTGTAAAAGTCAACATAAGAGTAATCGCTAGAACCATCAGCTTCGACGTCACCTATCTGCTCAAAAGTACCACCGAACGACTCAGAACGGTAGATATTGTAATGACTCACTTCCTCTGGATCATCTGGGCTAGCGTCCCAAATAAGATGATTGTGCTCATCATCTTCTAAAATCTTCTGAGCACGAACTTCGTGAACAATGTGATCATCTCCTGGGTTTGGGTTCTCGTCGAAGTCAAATCCCATATGATCCGAAGACGTGTATGAGCCGTCGTTGGTTGAACCTAATATTTCCCCATCCATGTAAAGAGCGAAATCGTTGTCTGGAGTTCTTTCAATACCGAGTGTATGTACATCCGTATCCGCAGACCACATACCTGCTATCAAAGGAGCATCATCAGGTGGTTCACCGTTCTCTATTCGCCACAGGTTCGCCTGAGAACCTCCTGGCACATCACCTGTAACGATTACATAGTATCCCGTAGGACTCTCAGGAGTTCCTTCGTTGATGAACTGGAATCGTAGCAACTGAAACTGCTCACCGGCGCCCTCGTCGATATCGGTGAATTGGAAATCGAACTCCCATTCGCCATAAGCTCCGATATCTTGGTCTTCAAATTCCGCTGGGGCTGATATCACTCCGTGTCCCTGCAAATAACCTGAAGACGAATCCCATTCACCGGAATGTTCCGTCCACTTATCATGACCATCTTCAAAATCATCATATGTGACAATTGTTGGACCTCCTCCATGGAATACGTCCAAGCCTGAAGGAGACGAAGGTGCCGTACCTACTATCTGGAAATGATCACTGTTGTCGTATGCGAAACGTCCCACGCTATCCATCACTCTTGCTCTTATCAAACACTCTGAACTATCATGGTTAGGGATCGTCCAAGTGTATTCCGTCTCTGTGACGGGTAATCCCATAACTATGTCATCCCAACTACCACCATCATCTATACTGTACCTTAAATCTATACTTTCGATGGAATCATCTCCTTCAACAGAGTCCCAACTTAGATCTACGTCCGTACCTTCGTCCCATGTCTCGCCTCCTGTTGGATTGGTAAGGGTGATCTCAGGTGGGGTGCCCTCTGGCATGACGGGGTCTAAACCTCCTGATACCACTACCGCAAAAGGTTGACTTCCCTGTGGTACATTATGAGCGGAAACCACTAATTCATATGTGCCAGTATCTACGCCATTGTGATCCGGTTTCAACAAAATATTCTCCTCAACATTTAGGCCGTCGAACTCGGCATTTCTACCGCCGTCCCAGTCATTGCTACTCGGATCCGGTTCAGAATAACCCGGATCGTACCCTGTATAAGCATTCCCTACGTATCTGGTACTATCAGGTGTGTGAAGTTCTAGGTCAAGATCATTCACTATGGCTGAACCAGAACTGTCTCCTGCACGATCGTTCCATACTAAAGTCGCTTCCAAAGGCATGCTGTCGTCAACCACTTCAAATTCCATGCTCCAGCTATCTCCCGTTGATAATTCAACACCTTCGTTCCAAGAATCGAACACCTCTACTGTCCTTTCATCCCATTCAAAGTACAAAGCTCTATCTAACGTGCTCAAACCAAAACCCTGGTCCTGATTTGGGAAGCGATTCCCATGATTATAAGCACCGTCACCACTCACTTCTACTGCACTATTTATCAGCGTAGCCTTTACCAGCGCACTGCTGGGATTGAATCCTTCCGAAGAATCCGCATAGCCCAGCGGATAGTATCCATCTTCGTAGTACTGCCTGACCTGTGCAACCTGTCCCGCAAGCGCAGGTGTGGACATACTAGTTCCAGACATACCTGCATAGCCGTCGGCCGATTGATCAGCAGAAGTCACGCCCTGAGCAACGCCCAAAAGCGTAGGCTTGATCCTACCATCAGCCGCCCAACCTCTACTGCTAAATTCGGCCATGTCATCATGGCGTGGGGCATTTACCACACCGCCCACACTCAACGCATTTTTAGCTTGCGCTTGACCGGAGATCGTGCCACTGCCAGGTCCTTCATTACCTGCAGCCCAGAGAACATTGTAGTCCTGATGATCCCAGATGAACTCGTCGGTCTCTACTGCCATACCATCATAACCACCACGTCCACCCCAACTGTTAGTGTGTGCTCTGCTGCCTGCATCATAGCTCGCTCCAAAGCTGCTGTCATACATCTCAGGTGGAACGGAGAGACCACCTGCCGCAGTGCCTATATCTTGGAATATGACCCTTGCACCCATGGCATGCCCGTCGTGTTTATCATACTCATCATACTCTGGAGCATCACCCAAAACAGTACCGGCCACATGGGTTCCATGGTATACACCCTCGCCCAGATCTCCACGGGCTCCTTCCGGTGAGTACATGTCCAATATCTTTCTATGATTATCACCTATAGGATTGCCGCCAGGATCCGCGAAGGCTTCATGATCCACATACAGTTCGCTGTCCATCACTGTTACTATCTCTCCAGTTCCCACAACACCTTCTTCCGTAACACGTCTGTTGTTCTCTACACCGGTCTGTGTGACCCAAGTAGCATCGTCGTTGAATAATTCATATTCGAAGAAACCTCTATCTATGTGATTAACTCCAGGGATATTAGCTATCCTCTTTATGGACTCGGTCTCAACTTGAGTTATGATACGACCTTCTTTAACATGATGTACTCTGCCAAAAGAAGATATTCTTCTCGCTATCCTATCTGTATCTGCGGTACCGAACGTATAAACATATAGGTCCAAAGTACCAGGATCTTCAAGAAGAGTATGGTCGAACCGGTAAGCAGGTTGATAGATGCCTACCCAATTTACAAAATCAAAGTTTTCGACTTCTCTTTTAGTTTCAATATCCATCTCCACGATCAAATTAAAACGATGTCTGTGTTGATGGGGGGTAACACCCGCACTTTCTAATCGGTCTACCCATTCGGGGTGTATAGGTCCTATGAATTGAACTATATAGTGTAGAGTTCCTTCACGGTTTGAATCGATACTAAGATCACTAGATATCTCTGGTGCGCCCTCACTAGATTCAAATGTGTGTGAATGTAAGACCACCTGCTCTCGGTTTTCTAGTCTTTCAAAAACATACGCGTTCTCCTCTAACATATCCAAACCTTTGTCAGTCGTTTCGACCAACGAAAAAGATTCGTATTCCTGGAGAACGTCGTAGTCTGAGCTCATTCGCAGACGATCTGCACTCCTACCTCTAGTATGTACGAGTATGCTCGTATCCATCTCATTTTCCGTAGTTCCCACAGAAAAGACAAGCCCTGCAGAAAAAACAGAGACCAACAAAATTATCGATACCAATCCTACAAGAAAACTTCTTTGTAGCTTCATATTTTTTTTCTCCTTAGGAAAAACAATCTGTATTCCATCTGACTTTAAGAGAGTGGTTGATTTATTTAAAGGTATCGTAGACCAAATACAGCGAGGCGATTGATCTTATAGAGAGGAGTGATGTTTATTCGTCTTTGAATATATAATCTTCTCCTTCGGACTCTTCGTCTCCAGTCTCTTCCTGCTCAGTAGATTCTTCACTTACATCTTCTTCATACTCTTCTTCGGGTTCATCATACCCTTCTTCAGGTTCCTCTTCATATATCTCCTCGTACTCCTGTCTTGGTTGATATAATGTGTTCTCTTCAGATACCATTCCGTCTCCATATAGTTCTTCATCCGAAAACTCAGAATGTTCTTCTTCGGGTTCCTCCTCTTCTTTTTTCCTTTTGAAAACCAATAGTAGGATCACTAGAATGACTCCTGCTATGATCAGTATGATCAAAATCAACCACCAATTACACAGGCTATCGTCTTCCGTTTCTTCTGATACGGAAACGGTCACTGACATGGTATGTAGTATCTCACCGGCTTCGGAGCTCCTGACCTCTAATTCAATATCGCCGGCATCGTTCGCTTCCCACGTGAACTCGCCTGTAAAAACCGCTGCCGGTTCCAAACTTATCCCTGATTCCGTCTCGATGTGCTCTCCATTAGCGTAGAACTCTATGTCCTGTTCACCTTCTACACCGCCAGTATTAGTTACTTCGTATTCTACGACTATTTCATCGCCTTCTTCGAATTCATCACCATCTTCGGGAGATACGATATTCACTTCAAAAAATGCTCCTTCTAACTCCTCGAAGTGCGCAGTTATGGCTATATCTGAGTCCATTGTGACCTCGATAGTCGTATCTGTCCCGGTCTCGTCTCCTGTCCATTCTACAAATTCCCAGCCCTCTTCAGGTGAAGCGGTCAGTTCAACTACCGTTCCCTCTTCGTCCTCATCTTGTTCCGGATCTATATCAACAGTACCTTCGCCTTCTATGTCCACTGTAAGCGTGTACGTATCAACAACGACTTCTTCTTCGAATACCGCTGTTATCTCGTATTGCTGGTCCATGATTAAATCTATCTCGTCTTCTTCGCTCTCGTAGTCTCCCGTCCATTCTACAAAATACCAACCTTCATCTGCTACCGCGGTTAGTGTTACTTCGGTTCCCTCTGCATAGTCTTCTTGCTCCGGATCTACAACAACTTCTCCTTCTCCATCTATGTTTACTGTAAGCTCGTAATACTCTACTTCCTCTTCAAACACTGCCGTGATTTCCTTGTCAGAGTCCATGATTATACTGAACTGTTCTTCCGTACCTGTATGGTCTCCTGTCCATTCAACAAAATACCAACCCTCGGCCGGTAGGGCATTAACCGTGACCTCTTCTCCTTCTGTGTATATGTGATCACCTGGCTCCGGTTCTGTAGTTCCATCTCCTAGACGATCTATAGTTAAAACGTATTCATCTTCTCCTACCTCGTTGAAAGTTGCTGTAAGTGTTTTATCTGCATCCATCAACACGGTGATCTCACGGCTTCTTTCTTCGTAATCGCCTGTCCAACCATCGAAGTACCAACCTTCTTCTGGTACTGAGGTTAAAATGACTTCCGTGCCCGCTTCGTAATCTTCCTGCTCGGGCTCCATTTCTACCGTACCTTCACCTTCCACGTTAACAGTCAGTTCGTAGTATTCTACCTCTTCAAAATGTGCTGTTATCTCTTTGTCATCGTCCATGATGATGGTGATTTCATCCTCTTCGCTTTCAACATCGCCTGTCCATTCTACGAAAATCCAACCATCAGCCGGTACCGCCGTCAGTTCAACTTCGTCGCCTTCCTCATAAAGATGATCACCTGGCTCCGGTTCCGTGGTACCTTCACCATCTACATTAATGGTCAATAGATGCTCATCTTCTCCTACATCCTCAAAGTTAGCTGTGATTTCTTTGTCATCGTCCATGATGATGGTTATCTCTCTTTGAGTTCCTTCAGCATCTCCGGTCCATCGATCGAAATACCAACCATCTGCTGGTACTGCGGTTAAAACGACTTCTTCTCCTTCCTCGTATTCTTCTTCGTCTGGAACTACCTCTACGGTACCTTCGCCCTCGATGTTTATGGTAAGTTCGTAATACTCTAACTCTTCAAAATGTGCCGTTATCTCCTTGTTTTCGTCCATGATCAATAGGATCTCGTCATCCGTTCCTTCAGCATCTCCTGTCCATTGATCGAAATACCAACCATCAGCCGGTACTGCGGTTAAAATGACTTCTTCTCCTTCCTCGTATTCTTCTTCATCTGGAACTACCTCTACGGTACCTTCGCCCTCGATGTTTATGGTAAGTTCGTGATAATCTAACTCTTCGAAGTGAGCAGTTATCTCCTTGTTTTCATCCATGATCAATAATATCTCATCCTCGGTACCTTCATAATCTCCGGTCCATTCCACGAATCCGTGACCTTCGTCCGCTATCGCCTCCACTGTGACTTCTTCTCCTTCAGGGTAAACATGTGTGCCCGGTTCCGGATCCGTGGTACCTTCTCCTTCCACATCGATGGTCAGCTCATATTCCTCTTCCTCTGGCTCTATCTCGATAACAAGAGGTGCTCCGGATGAATATGTAGTGTAGGCTTCATCGTATCCACCGTCGTAACCGCCTGAAAGACCTTCTCCTAGGTTCATCCTCACTTTGACCTCGTACTCCTCTTGTTCTAAATCCGTGATCTCAAAAGAATTCATACCCGTAGTCACTGTTCCCGGGTCCGTATCTTCGTTCCACGGCTCTATGGGATCATCATAATCTCCAGGAACTTCTTCCGTATCACCCAGATAAGTCCATCCTTCATACTCGCCACCGTTTATGAACACCGAATAACTCACGAATTCATCAAATGTACCTTTACCCGGAGAAAGTTCGGCATCGTTGTCCCAGTCCGTGTAAACAGGGGATTCGACTTCGATCTCTACTCGATCTTCTCCAACGGAACTTTCCATGGGAGTCGGGATCATCTCGTACTGACCCATCATGGAATGTTGGGGACTTGCTACGATATCTCCGTCAACTTCTCTGACCGTTGACCACACGTAGCCCGCTTCCCCTTCTACATCTTCTTCAGGCACTTCGCTGATAAAATAGATGTTGTGACCAAGAATGGGCGGTGACTCGCTCCACCTATTTTCTCCCTCCTCCGCATTCCACATAAAGCCACCGTGTGGATCTACCCAAGACGAGGTTTCTGTACCTTCATTTATGGCCACGTTATCTGGGTTTTCAAACTCTATCGCACTTATGTTACCGTAATGATCTTCACCATCGTAGAATCTAGCTTCTCCATCGTGACTCTCATGGAAGTAACCCATTAGATCAAAAGCACCGAGTTCTTCCTCATCTTGGGTCGTGAACGACCAGGTAGGCGATTGAACGGCGACATCTCCATCGTCAGTAATAGAGTACCATTCATAAGTCGTATCGTATCCTAATCCAGACCAAGTAACATATGCTCTGTTACCACTATCTACATCTTCATGGGTACCTATCAAACTGTTGTCGGATGCATCGTGGAAAGAAACGTCCATGGACTCTCCTTCATCGTGCTCAACATAAACACTGAGTTCCACCTCGGTAGTCACGTCTGTTGCTCCGTCTTCCGGTTCTGGTTCTATGGGTGGAACCGGCCCTTCAGCACCTGGTTCCTGGACCGCATCGGTATTCTGTTCTTCTACACCTTCTTCGGAAACAGATCTTACCACGTACCACCAAAATATATCGT
>PUNG01000156.1 GCA_003551675.1 Thermoplasmata archaeon | reverse complement strand
GGTTCTATAACAAAATTTTCACCGCCGTCCCATTCCTGCTCTAGATCTTGGAAGTAGAATTCCTCCGTAAAGCCTCTTACCGTATGATCCCATTTGACAACGCTGTAGATGTTGTCAGAAGAAGTCAAGTCACCTTCTATGGCCGTGACTACGTCACTGGCAGTTAACTGACCTTCGCCGGTATAGTCCTTGAAGGTGTACGGAAGAGATATGTAATGTAGATCCTGTTCGGCATCGTCCGTGAATTCCATCGAGAATCCCTGATCAACGCCGTTGATATGCCAAGTGAAGTCCGCACCTTCGCTAACTCTTATGCCTATCCCGTCGCCTGGTTCTATAACAAAATTTTCACCGCCGACCCATTCCTGCTCTAGATCTTGGAAGTAGAATTCCTCCGTAAAGCCTCTTACCGTATGATCCCATTTGACAACGCTGTAGATGTTGTCAGAAGAAGTCAAGTCCCCTTCTATGGCTGTAACTACGTCACCGGCACTTATCTCATGGAGGTTGTTGAATCCAGCAGGTAAAGAGACGTAATGTAAGTCCTGCTCCGCATCATCCATAAAATGACGTTCAACGCTGAAGCAAATAGTTGAAGGTTCGCTTTCCTGTTCTTCATCCACGGACCTAACCATGTAGTAGTTCTCTCCTCCCAAGGCGTTTTCGTGTACGTAACTCGTAACTTCCACCGTGTCTAGTAAAGTCCAAGTATCTAGCTCTTCATACTGATCCTCGGAATGATATACGTTGTAGTCAAAAGCGCCAACATCATCCCATTGGATATAGATGTTCCCTGTATCCTCGTCCTTTTGGACCGTAAAACCAGTAGGTGGAATCAGATCAAAATCCTCTTGGAAGCGAGCCGTCACCTCTTTGTCGCTATCCATCACCACGGTTATCTCTTCTTCCGTTCCTTCAACATCGCCTGTCCACTCTACGAAAAGCCAGCCTTCGTCAGGTACCGCAGTCAGTTCAACTTCTGTTCCCTCTTCGTATTCTTCTTGATCAGGCTCTATATCTACTGAACCACCTCCCTCAACATCCACGCCTAGAGTATAGGTGGGTTCCGCCACTTCGAAGTCGCTCTCCCAAAGATCACCATGCAAGAACAATTCCACCTTAACATCATAAATTCCCTCATCCTCGATCCCCCAGTCGCTAAAGGGAACGCCTGTGAAAATCACCGTTTCCGTCTCACCCGGTCCCAAATTCTCTATATCATATTCATCAACATAACTATCCATATCGTCAACGTACAGGTCTACGACCTCTATGTCCTGCTCTCGTCCGCCGATATTCTCCACGTCACCCGATATCGTCACCGTTTCATCAGGTCGAGCAGGGTCTGGATCTATGGTCCAGGTATCATGTATCAGCACCAATTCTGCCTCTTGGACCACCTCCGTCTCGCCGAACTCACTGTCGCCGAAATCCCACAATTCTACACTGAACTCGATCACGTCTCCAACTTCGTAGTCGTCCTGTACATCTTGGAAAACCAAAGTTCCGCTGACCGTTTCACCCGGCTCCACCGTTACGTCTTCGTGGGTGTCCACCCAATCGTTGTCGATCACCAAGTCTACGAAACTCTCGGTACCGACCGCATCTCCAAGATTTTCTATGGTATAGTCAACGTGCAGGTCCTCTTCTAGTGTTATCTCGTCGGGATAGCTTATGGACTGCAACTGAAGATCGGCTTCGCCCTCTTGGATCACCTCCGTCTCGCCGAACTCGCTTTCGTCGAAATCAGACAACCAAACCTCGAACTCGATCATGTCTCCAACTTCGTAGTCGTCCTGTACATCTTGGAAAACCAAAGTTCCGCTGACCGTCTCACCCGGCTCCACCGTTACGTCTTCATCATGATCCTCACCGGTACCGTCGATCAAAAGCCAAACGGTACTCTCGGTACCGACCGCATCTCCAAGATTTTCTATGGTATAGTCAACGTGCAGGTCCTCTTCCAGTGTTATCTCGTTGGGATAGCTTATGGACTGCAACTGAAGATCGGCTTCGCCCTCATCTACTGATACCCTGGCCTCAAGGGACCATGTGTAAAAAAGATCCCATTCTGTCAGTTTATTCCACGTACCTCCTCCGTCGGTGCTGATCCAGTCGCCATCATCGACCCGAGGTCCGTAAACGCCGAAAGGATGATTTCCATCCATATCGTTTATCTCAAGCACTATCCAGTAATATCCTCCATGGATCTCCACCGGGTCCTGGAGTGATATCTGGTGCCAGCTCCAAGTAATCGGATCATCTATCTGCTCTGTTTCTCCTAGCTTAGCTCCGGGCTCATCGCCGCCGTCTTCGTGTATGTACCCCTTCACATGGTTAGATTCTTGCCGATGATAATACGCTATATCGGTCAGCTCTCCTTGGGGTAGTTGTATTTTGATAGCGCCCTGCCAAGTTGCGCTCCCGACACCTATCCCAGAGTCAACGGATGAACGCTGAGGTACATCGTCTCTCACCTGGATCAACCTTAAGCTGTCTTCTTCAGAACCCCCGGCCCACTCGTAGTTTGAGAAGTAAACATCATCGTGGTCCGATGCATCTACACCTGTTTCTGACCAGACTAGACTTCCATCCTCTTCTTCGTCGTAGATGGATATATCAACAGAGGAGCCGTCCCCGGACAGAGTCACCTCCACCCTTGATCTTCCTTCAGGGACCCCGAATGTTTCACTCTGCCAAAAATCGTTCTCTATATCTCCATCAGGACCACCCTGCTCCTGGTATCTCAAATGAAATCTAAAACTAGCGGTAGAAGCCTGCTCGCTGAAGATGTATTCTCTCGTCAAGCCTTCTTTTAAAGGTATATTGTCGTGGATATAATCGTTATCGTGTGCGTACCCCTGGGGATCTTGATAGAATCCACCATCTGCTAGGATCCCATCATCGTCGTTATCGGAAGTTCCGTTGAACCACCTTGGCTCGTCGTAAAGGTAATGCCAATCATCTTCATCTACTGAGACGGTCATAGTATTTTCATAAGGTATAAAATTGTGTTTTGTGGCCGTGATCTCTACATCCCCTAAAGTTTCAGCTCCTACTGTAAAAGTTACCTCACCAGTTGAGTCCGTAAAGCCCACCTCGTATATCTCATTATACTTGCGTAGAGCTACCCTAGCATCTTCCACCGCGATCTCGTCTTGATCTTCAACTGTTACGGTGACCTGCTGGGATGTCCCTGCCGTGATCTCGGACGGATGATCCACGTTCATCTCCTGGGGAAATTCAGTTCTGATCTGCATGGTAGGATCACCGAACCAGTGGAACATCTCGAAGGTTCTCTGTCTAATGGAATAATGCCCGAAATTAGTGGCATAATAATATTTTCCATAGTTCAAAACATCGCCCATTCTATAAAGAGGAGGCTCTTCCGATTCTTGATGATCTCCATCATAATCCAGGAACTCGGGCCATATGGCATCCAAAAAACCCCATGCGAGCCTATCGTTATGATTACTGTAACTCACCCTTGTGGCGGCTATCACACCGGCGGCTCCACCATCTGGATTTCTTTCCCACGCCTCGACAAATGACATGTCGTGACTTACATCGCCCTCACAAGTTTCATGATCGTAATATCCCGTATTACAGTTGAGGCTCCATACCACCGGAAGTCTGTCATCATTCGTCAAATCCTCTACATGCCAATAACGATAACTGGGTGTACTCCATCCACTTGTACCTCCATGGTTCCTATGGGTGACAAGAAAAGTACCGTCATTTATCGTCGAAGATATCTCATCGGCATCTCCTCCCCATATCTCTTGATTCCAAGAATACTCTTCCCAATCATCGCTGAGATGCTGAGGTATGGGATCGCCTCCGTCTCCAGCAGGACCGCCGTCGAAGTAGGACGGATCCCGCCAATACTCAGGACCATTAGGGAACGACGCATCGTTCGTATATTCATAGATCCTTTCAGCCGAGTACTCTCCCAAATAATCATCATCTTCTAAAAAGATAGCTATGTCCTCGCTAGTCTGTGTAAAGCGCCTCTCCGCATAACCGTCATCTTCACTATCGTCAAATTGTGCAACGTGGGTGCTTGTTTCGTAGAATGAGGGTGAATCAACAGGATCTTTTTCATATTTTATTATCTCGTCAACTCTCGACTGAGCTTGGGACTCCGTTTCTACGGTCATCCGTCCGTGACTCAGATCAGGAAAGTAGTCGGAAGCCGATTCTTCCATGGTCGCATAATAGATGTCGGTGCCTATCTTTCTATCATCCTCATAATAGCCATGTTCAGTTTCATAATGAGGAGGGATGAACTCCGCATCACCCATGATAAGAAGATATTCGGGTGAAGGGTCCCACGTATCGTAAGCATCCTGTATATATGATGTGATCTCATCAGCCGTACTGCCTGTCTCGTCTGTAGTGGTCACGTAAGCGGGTATACCCATCTGATCTCTCCATTCGGCTAGATCTTCTGCCGCCGATTCGAACAATGGGTCTGTAACGATCAGATACTCTGCAGCTCCTTCGCTACCTCCTCCGAAAAGGGATAACTGATCCTCTTTTCTAACGTTATTTGCCTCCTCTTTCATCCCTGCTCTTCTTTGAGCTTCTAGCACCTCATCGGCATTGGTCGCCAACCTGCGTACTATGGTTTCAAAAGCTGTGTTCTCAAATCGAGATGGAGTAGGCTGAACTTCACCGATAAAATCGACTGTAACGGTAAGGTTTCCATAGACCTTCAACTGCTTTTCTATCGGGTTATACTGATAAGGAAAGCTTTCTATCAGGGTAATATCCTGCCCCCTAATTGACTGGATATAACCTATCTCGGCAAAAGTTCCTGGGAAATCAGCATCTCTCTCGAATATATCCGTATCCTTGACAGATCTCTCCGTATCCTTGACAGACCTCTCTTCAGTATCCACCCGGGGAAGTAGCACCGGCGGAAGATCAACATCGTCATATACTACTGGTTCCCCTGGATTCACCTCGAGTCGAGGAGATGTCCCCTGAGGAACCATGACCCAATCCCTGAAAACTGGAACGTCTGGTTTTCCCGGTTCTACCCGACCTGCTTCAGGAGTTCTTACCAAAGAATATGTTTCTCCATGGAGCATCTCGGCTCGTATGAACTCGGTAGAGGAGATATCGGCCTCTATCGTTAGCTCCAACTCTTCTAATACCATATCTTTAGTATGGGTTTCCTTCTCATGGTCGACCTCCTGTTCCTCCTCGTAATAGCTCTCATGCTCGTGCAGATCTTGAGCTGCTAGAGTCGAACTCATCAGTAGAATCGTACAAAGAATCAAAACAACAAACTTACCATTGCGGGAAAGCAACATTATTCATAATAACGCTATGATACTATTAAAAACTTTTTCAGATGTTTGTTTTTTCTTATGCTTTCCTTTGAAATTGGTTGCTGGCAAAGTCCGGCTCAGTCCTACAATAGACTTTTCAAAGCGGTTCGACCGATCTTTTTCAAGCCCGATAATCCATAAATTTCATATATTCAAATACATATGATAGACCATGTTATCGCGGAAGGAGGTAGGTGTTATTTGTTGTGCGTTGATCTTGATCCTATCGACCCTCTTGAGCTGTGCCGCTTTTTTTGGAGAGGGCGAAGTTGAAGAAAGGATAGTGTTCGTCGAGATAAACAGAGCGGGTCAGGTAGAAACTTTGAACAGCTTGGACTTCAACATCATCCATAGATACGGTGGATACGCTTTGTTGGAAGGAAGAGAAGATTCTGTGGAAGCACTTGAGAACACCGACATGAGAGTCGATACATTACCGAACAGAACTGAGATATCTATCAACGGCCATGCTCTCGATATCAAAGAAGGAGAACCGTCTCTAGACCCGGATCTCATGATCAATGAGGAGCCTGAAGGTGTTGTGGGAACTTACCTGATACATCTTTTAGGACCCATGAGCCCGAGTTGGAGAGATCAGCTTGAAGATATGGACATCCAGATTTTGAACTACGTGCCAAACCACGCCTATAAAGTGCGGATGACTCCGGAGACGAGAGAACGACTCGAGCACTTTTATTTCGTGGACTGGACCACCGTTTATCACCCCCAGTACAAGATATATGAAGGGTGTGAAGATGAGATAGATGATACGGGCAGGTTCAAGGTGAAAGTAGTACCTGATGCGGATATCGATGAGCTGAAAGATATACAGAACCTAGGCATGGAAACTGATCTGACGTTATCAAAAACCAACTCCGAAGTAGTGGTCGAGATCGACGACGTAGAGACCTTACAAGAGATCGCAAAGCTCAACGACGTTTATCGCATATCTCCTTACCAGAGATCAGAGATCATATCTCAAGATGTGGAAAAACACGCACCACCAGGAGACTATTATTATACCGTGAGATCTCCATACGACGACATCGATTGGGATTCGATAAATCAGTACAAGGCCGCATTCCACGTCCATACAGAAGAATCGGACGGGCGTTCGGGCGTCAGTGAAAGGATCCAAGAACACGAAGAATGCGGCTTCGATATCCTTTCGATAACCGACCACGATACTAGAGGGAGTGAAGAACCTACATGGAGATGGAGCGATCATGACGGTTCGTTAGAGGAAGACTGGATCGTAGAACACGACGGCATGGAGCAGTCAGCCTTCTACTCTGAATTAGGTGATGAAGGTATGTTAGCTATCAAAGGCAACGAGATAAGCGACCCCCATCATATAGGATCGTTCTTCAACGATGCAGGTTGGAGCAGGGTAAGCGAAGATGAAGCGTTGGAGCACATCGAGGATAACCACGGACTCTCACAATTTTATCATCCTGCAAGGTACGATGAAAGCACGGAATGGTATATCGACTTTTTCGATAGGTACGAATCCCTTCTAGGGCACGCTTTGTTCTCTTCCGACGATGGAACTTCTTTCAGAGAAGAGGATGTAAGAGACCTGTGGGACGAACTGCTGATGCATTATGCTCCACATGGAAGAGATATATGGGGATGGGCGAACAGCGATGTCCATGATGCGGGTGAAGAAGAGGTGAACGGCGCCTTCCAGCTCGTTCTAGCTGAAGATCACAGCGTGCAGGGGGCTATCAGAGAATCTATGATACAGGGAAAGATGTTCTGGGTCGCCAATATGAACACTCACGACACCAACGAGATGATAGGCGTGGAAGTCCTGGAGATCAGAACCGAAACGGAAGACGCATTGATAGAGTTGGATGTTTCCGGCGATTATGAAGTGATCAGTTGGATATACGACGGGGAAATAATCGCCACGGGGACGGAATTCACGGAAGAAGACGCCATGGATGCAAACGCGACCTATGTGAGATTCGAGATCCACGAAACAAATGCCGACGCCGCGGGCCAAGGAAACGAGATCGAGGGGGAAAATGCACTGGGCTCGCAAGCTTTCTACCTCTCTAAAGAGGAACTTCAAGAGTACGATCTAACCATAAACGTCCAAGGAGAAGGAACTACCGATCCTCATGAAGGAACACATATCTATACCCAAGGCGAAGAAGTGACTATAAACGCCGATCCAGACGAACATTGGTACTTCGAGGAGTGGACAGGGGATCATGAAGGTAACGAGGATGAGATAACCATAACCATGGATGAGGACAAGGAAGTAACGGCTCACTTCCAAGAACACACATACTCTCTAGATGTAACAGTAGAAGGGGAAGGTACGGTAGATATGGATCCAGAAGAAGATCATTATGAGCCTGGTACTGATATAACTCTGACTGCCGATCCAGACGAACATTGGTACTTCGTGGAAT
>PUNG01000114.1 GCA_003551675.1 Thermoplasmata archaeon | reverse complement strand
TTTGTTTTTGATTTTTTCAGCTTCATCCACACCTTCTTCCGTCAAGAAGTAAGCTTTTCTTTTCTGTTTCTTTCCCTTTATCCTCCGGGTTTCCTCTCTAACTAGGGCATCATCAGTAAGAGATCTTACCGCATAAGATACAGTATTTTGTTTTAGACCAACTCTTTCGGATATACCATCTTGTGTGATGGTGGCGGAAAGTGCGTATCCATCGTTTTTGCCATAGTGATCTAGCAAATGAACTAAAATCTTTTCTTTCGCCGTGAAGTTCGTATCCATGTGCAGTCGAGGTTAAAAGGATATAGTATAATAAGTTTATTGATAGAAGAACCCAACTTTTATTAACTACATATTGTAGAGACAACATTTATTTATTACACGGCTTTAAGTGAAACTGTGAAAGAAAAAGCTAGGCTCATCTCGGATATCATACTATCAAAAAAAAGAGTTCATATCGTTTCACACATAGATGCGGACGGTATAACCTCAGCTAGTATCGCCTACCGTGCTTTAGAAAGAGCTGGAAAAGAACAGACCGTTGAGTTCATCAAGCAGCTCGACGAAAGTAAGATTCAGGATATCAGAGAACAAAATCATGAGATGGTATGGTTCACCGATCTAGGAAGCGGTCAACTATCCTCATTGAAGGGCGTGAACTGTGTGATCACGGATCACCATGAGCCCGATGGAGATGCGCCGCCTTCTAGTGGAGACAGGGAGAACATATTGAGTTATTGTAATACTATCAATGAATTGAATCCTCACCGCTACGGATTGGATGGAGCAAAAGAGATCTCTGGAGCCGGCACTACTTACCTTGTAGCCAGGGCAATGAGTGAAGAGAATAAAGATCTCAGCAAACTAGCCATAATAGGTGCCGTGGGAGATCTTCAAACATCCGAAGATGGTAGGTTGGTGGGAGAAAATAGGCAGATATTGGAAGACAGTATCGAGGAAGGGGTAGTAGAAAAGAGGATAGATACTACGCTTTATGGTTTAGCAAGTAGGCCCATACAAAAAGTCCTTGAATACGCTTCGGATCCGGTGCTTCCTGGTCTTACTGGTGACGAATCCAATTGTGTAAATTTTTTAGTGAAAAATGATATACCTTTGAAAAAAAATGACGATTGGAGGAATTGGCATGATCTCCTCAAGGAAGAAAAAAGAACCATCCTTTCTGAGTTAGTAAAACGGATCCTCAAAAAAGGTTACCCCTCAGAAAACGCTAGATCTCTTATCGGAGAAATTTATATATTTCCTGGAGAAGAGAAGGGAACCATGCTTTATCAAGCCAAAGAATTTTCAACCCTTTTAAACTCCTGTGGCCGATACGAAAAGGGTAAGATCGGGATGAAAGTCTGTTTAGGCGACAGAGATGAGTATTTAGAAAAAGCAAAAAAATTATTGTTAGGCCATCAAAGGACTTTGGTGGATTGCTTAGATTATGTGGAGTCTATAGGTGTGGAGGAAAGAGAATACTTTCAATTCTTCCACGGCGAAGATAGAATCCCGGATACGGTCATCGGTACCGTTGCAGGGATGGTGCTAGGCTCAGGTGAGATAGATAGAAAACTTCCCATATTTGCTTTCGCTAATTCTCATGAAAGGGATGGGATAAAGGTATCTTCTAGAGGTACAAAGCAGCTTGTAGATAAAGGATTAGACCTCTCTGATGTGATGTCAGACTGTGCAAAAGAACTCGGAGGCGAAGGAGGAGGCCATGATATAGCTGCAGGAGCCTTGATCCCAGAAGGTAGAGAAGAAGAATTTTTAGATCTAGTGGGTAAAAAGATCCAGTCACAGATGGATTGATGGTAGTGCTCAACAAAAATCATGTATAGATACTTTATTTGAATTGGGATCTAATACAATGACCTTGGCTGGATCGGGCTGTATGTCTCTAGTTTTTTGATATTCTGTTTGAGCCTGCCACGTAGATGCGTTGAGCATTGATATACCGTGGTAATTGTCTACTTCAGTCCTATGTATATGGCCAGTCACGAATATATCCGGTACCTCGTCTATAACAAGGTAGTCTTCTTCCTCGGGAGCGATGGGGGTTTTCTTACCGTAGACCGGAACGAGATGTCTTCGTTTCAGCATCTCCTTCATAGCGGATACGGGATTTTCGTTGCTCACTTGAGGTAACATGTCGGAGAGTTCGTTTATACTGCTTCCGTGGTACAACAATATTTTTAGCCCTTCTAGGTCTAAAAGTGCAGGGTTACCAAAGAATAGTACATTATTAGGGAACAGTTCTTGGACCTCTTCGGGGATGCATGGTTGAGGCTCTGCATTCCTCACCATATCGTGATTGCCAGGTATCGTTATCACCGTGATATCTTTTGGTAGGTCCTTGATCATGTCCGCAAGCTTTTTGTACTGTTCGTATACGTCTATTATATCGAGTTCCTTCTCTTGGCCCGGGAATATACCTATACCATCTATTAGATCTCCTGGAACGATCAAATATTTTATGGATCTTGCCTCTTCATCATCAGAATTTATCCAGGATGTGAACTCATCCCATTCATCCTTTAAGAACGTATCACTTCCGACATGTATGTCTCCAATGAATGCAATTTTACCCGGAAAATTTGGTTTCGATTTATTTTTTAATTTGGGTATTCCGGGTCGTGTGATCTTCTCGATGGCAAAGGTCCGTTCATAATCGCCGTTGTCATCCCACACCTCGCCTTTAGCGAGGACCACCTCGTCTTCGAGTAAATTTTTTTCGAAAGCCTCACTCTCACTGGAAATAAACCCTCTTATCTCTCCCGTGGTGTCTTCTATTGTCAGCATCTTATTGCCGTTAGAAGATGTGTATATGTCTCTAACCATACCTATTATGGTAGCTTCCCCAGATCTGCTCGCTATTCTATTTATGGGGCGAGCTTTTTTTCCCTCCCTTCTTTTATCTACTATAGATCTTATTCTTTCGTATCTATCTCTGAAATATTTTGCGAATTCGTCAACATCTCCCGTGCAGGTGGACTCACCGGATACGTCCTTTAAAACCATGCATCTACTCATGGGATCCTGTTCCCAAGAGTTTTCTTCTATTTCCTTTTTCTTTTCTCCGTCTGAAAGATCCTCCTCTAAACAAGATATAGTCTCTCTACAAACTGGAAAAGGAAGTTGGATGTTATTTTCCTCTAACTTATCTATTATGACGGAAACTCTATCCTTAGAATTCAAATCGTTTAGGTACTCCAACGCATCCGGTGTGAGGACGGTATTTCTTTCTGCAAGTTTTGTTACTATTCTATCGCGCATCCCTATCATCAGCGGATGGATTTCTTCCTATTAATTCTTTTTTGTCTCAGAGGTTCAAAAAAGTAAACGTTCACATCGTTGAAGATTTGATATTTTAACATATCCTCCTTATCACTGATATTGGCCATCAAAGTTTTATACTAGAAGTAAGTAATAGGAAAAGAACACTCGGAGAGTTATCAATATGGCAGAGTTTGAAGTAGTAATCTCAGACCCAAAGGATGGAAACACCTATCAAAAAAAGGTCGATGGGCAGCATGCTAACAGGCTCATCGGTAAGAAAATCGGTGGAGAAGTAGATGGTATATTCGTAGGACTACCTGGCTATAAGCTAAAGGTGACAGGGGGAAGCGATATAGACGGCTTTCCCATGAAAAATAATATACCAGGAACCGGTCGAAAGAAGGTACTAGCTAAAGGCGGAATCGGGTTGCGCACCCATAATAAAGGAGAGAAAAAGAAGAAAACATTCCGAGGAAATACCATTTCAGATATGATAAATCAGATAAACTTAAAGGTCATCGAGCACGGTCCTAAAAAAATACAGGATCATCTCGAAGAGGTAGAGGAAGAGGGAGAAAGTAAATGAAGGTCCCTGAGCAACCCGAGATAAACATAGGTTTAGTCGGACATGTCGACCACGGAAAAACCACCTTGACTGAAGCCTTGAGTGGTGAGTGGACCGATCGACATTCGGAAGAGA
The DNA here is from genome assembly GCA_003551675.1 of Thermoplasmata archaeon. Taxonomy (GTDB): domain Archaea; phylum Thermoplasmatota; class Thermoplasmata; order Halarchaeoplasmatales; family Halarchaeoplasmataceae; genus Natronoplasma; species Natronoplasma halalkaliphilum. The sequence continues at coordinate 23,920 of PUNG01000114.1, read as the reverse complement.
CAAAAAGAGGTATCAGCATAAGATTAGGATATGCCGATACTGCCTTCTATAAATGTCCAGAGTGCGAAGGAGCCGAGGCTTATACCACTGAAACCGAATGTCCTATATGTGAGAGTAAAACTGAATTTCAAAGAGCGATCTCATTTGTTGATTCACCAGGACACGAAACTCTTATGGCAACTATGCTTACCGGTGCATCCGTTATGGATGGCGCTGTTCTTGTCATCGCTGCAAACGAAAAATGTCCTCAACCTCAAACACAGGAACATTTGATGGGATTGGATATATCAGGAGTCGAGAACATAGTGATAGTCCAAAACAAGGTCGACCTCGTAACCGAGGAGGAAGCTAAGGAAAATTATCGTCAGATCAAGGAATTCACGAAAGATACAGTTGCAGAAGATTCACCTATAATCCCCGTATCAGCACACCACGACGTTAACATAAATATATTGATCAAGGCTATCGAGGAGGAGATAAAAACTCCTGATCATGAAAATATTGAAGATGATCCGCCGATCTTGCCCATAGCACGATCATTTGACATCAATAAGCCAGGCACGCCGATCTCCGAATTAAAAGGTGCTGTTATAGGTGGTTCACTGATAAAAGGAAAACTAAATGTGGGCGATGAAATAGAGATAAGGCCCGGGATCGAAGTAGAGGAAGGTGGTGAAAAAAAATGGGAGCGATTGATCACAACCATAGAAACTCTGACATCGGGCTCTCTACAGATGGAAGAAGTAAGACCTGGTGGTCTGATAGGAGTAGGGACTAGACTGGACCCCAGCTTATCTAAATCTGATTCTCTGTCGGGTAAATTGGCAGGTCATCCTGGAGACCTACCACCTATAAAGGACGAATTTTTGATGGAAGTTAACCTGTTTGATAAAGTTGTAGGGATGGAAACAGAGATCGACGTAGACAAGATAAAAACTAGAGAACCGTTGATGCTCACAGTCGGTTCTTCTACAACCGTAGGCGTGGTTACTTCGGCCCGAGGAGATGAAGCCGAAGTGATGTTGAAAAGATCCGTCTGTGCCGATGAAGGACATAGGATCGCTATCAGTAGAAGGATAAAAGGAAAATGGCACTTGATAGGTCACGGGGTTGTGAAATAGTTGATACTTTCCCAGATTTCCAAATTTTTTGGGACGAGTTTCAAAGATCAGATATAGATGAACTTCTCGAAGGTTATGAAGAGGCTTATCTGAAAAGATGGCCGGAACTCTTCAAGTTACAGAGAGAAGGTTATGAAGAGTATTCTTTGAATTGGAAAGAGGTGGCTGAAGAGAGGGTCTTGCCCTACCTAAAAGAAAGGTATCCTTTGATGGTGATGGCAAGAAAAAATCTTTTGAGATATATCCCCACTGTTTATGAGAGATCCATAGAAAAATTAGATATCGATTTTCCCATCTCGTTCGTTCTCCATGTCGGGATCGGCTCTGCTGGTTGGGCCCATTTTTATGAAGGTAAAAGAGCGGTAATACATGGTTTAGAGATGATAGCTGAGGAGGATTGGATCGATGAGAGATCGATCAAAGGGTTGGTGGCTCACGAGATAGGCCATCATTATCATCTTGATCTCCGAGAAAAGAACGATGTGAAGGTGGGTGATGACCCATTCTGGAATCTTTACGAGGAAGGTATAGCTCAGAGATGTGAGCATATCATCTTAGAAGAAGATAACTGGCACATGAAGAAAATCGCGGATGGTTGGCAGGAATACTGTGAAGCCAATCTTGGTGACTTAGCTGGAAAATATTTAGAATGGATCGAAGAAGGAAAAAACACCAACAAATTCTTTGGCAACTGGTATGATATAGATGGATATAGTATGGTAGGATACTTTTTAGGGCATGAAGTGATCAAGCAAATCCAAAAACGCTATGAACTAAAAAAGATCTCATCACTTTCGCTGGCTGATATGAGAGCTAATGTAAAAGAAGTCTTGATCGAGTTAAGTGATCATTAAGAATAAGGTGAGCAACTGACAGCGGGCCGGGGAACGGTGACCTTCAAACAGCCAGGTTTATCTTTCTCCCCGAAGGGAGCAAGACTCCTGACCTAAGCCGTCGCTCCAAGGGTCCGCATTGTGGGACCTAAGCTTCCCATGGGCTCGCGCACCATAGTACCACAGAGCACGCTGGTGGACTTCACTTCTGGGTTCGGAATGGGACCAGGTGTTTCCCCACCGCTCTGGCCGTCAGTTACTCGTTGAGCTTATTACTGCTAAGTTGTATTTATAAGTTTTCCAATTTTTGAAATTTACTAAGGCCTATGAATATGATCAAGTACTCTCGATCCTCGGCGCGAGTAGGTACCTAACGCTGCCGTTTTCCTCGGCGAAGGAAAATTGTATCTTTATGGGATAGTCTGCTCCCAGTTCTATCTCCAATACCGTGTCTTTAGAAACGCATTTGATCATATTGGAAAAGTAATCAAGTGCGAACAGAGATCTAACTTCTTCGTTAGCGTTCAATTCTTCAAGCTCCTCTTCATTTAGTGATAACCTGACCATATCTTCATCTTCTTCGGATAATATCTCAAATCCGTCGGGATTTGCGGTGATAGATATGTGGTCAGATATGTTTTCTGAGGCCTTGACGCCATTTAATACATACTTTCCTTTTACTTTAAGACTCAAAGGCAGGTCCAAACTAGGAACATTTGGGTCAGTCATACCAGCAGTATCTAAAAGAGCCATTTTCTGTGTTATATTGGTTACTTCTAACACCAATCTGTTCTCATCTTCATCGAGTGTCATCCTGACCATCTCTCCTGCCTCGGCCAACCTTAAAAATTGTTCCATCTTTTTAAGATTAAGACCCAATTCCGTTTCGTCAGCCTCGTAAGCTTCAAAAGCATCTTTACTCAAACTCAAATCCACCATGGCTACATGAGCAGGATCTACAGCTTTCAGGTTTAGCCCCTCCTCGTTCAAGTTTATCTTTACTTCGTCAACTATGGTGCCGACTATATCTACCAAGTCTTTCAACACGTTAGAGTTTATTTCAGCGTTTAACATGATAATCCCCTTTAATTTATCTTCTTAGATTCGCACACAAATAAGAGGGTTTAGATATAAGGATTATGGTTTACATATAGTTTTTCATCCCAAATATGATGTTTCTCTCATTGAGCAGTATTTTTTTATATTTTCCCTTCTCTGGTGGAACCATGGAAAAACTGAAGAACGTAGAATTAAAGGACAAACTGGTACTGGATGCAGGGACCGGGGCCTGCGGTATGACGAAGTTTCTAGAGAAGAGAGGGGCGGAGGTCGTTTCCATAGACATCGATGAAGACATTTTGAAGGGCTGCCGATATCAGACCGAAGAGGTGCAGTTCTTCCGGGCAGACCTATCCGACTTAAAATTCCTAAGATCGAACACGTTTGATCACGTGATATGTAATTTTCTAATGAGTGCACTGTCCCAGAACAAAGACCTTATCATTTCAACGGTGATCAGAGAGTTTTACAGAGTGCTAAAAGATTCAGGGACTTTAGCGATAATAGATTACTATCCCTTCAAAGATACCAAAAATCCCGCTGAACTCGACGAAGTACAGGTGGAACTTTGGAGACTCGAAAACGCATCATTTGAACTTATAGGTGAGGGACATCTCGAAGAGATAAGTCCTGAAAAATTGAACAAAGAATTGAAAGAACTCGGTTTTCACGACATCGAAACTTTGGACTTGACCAAAGAAGTACACTGGCCTACCGATCTACTGAGGTCGCATGAACAGACGGTCAAAGAGAACATAAATAGATTAGAAGACCAGCGGATGAAAGAAGCATTCGAAAATAGATTAGAATATATAATGAAATCTGCTGAAGAAAGTAAAGTGTTTTCAGGTGGGATATACGAGATCAGAGCCTATAAATGATCATTCCCTGAGCTCCCCAAAAGTCGTAACTCTTTCAGCGAAGGCATCGTGTTTATGGATCGATTCTTCACTTTTGCTCTTCACCTCTATGTGAGCAGAATCGGGGTGATCGTCATAATCTTTCAAACACTTGGATAGTATGTCTCTAACTATATCCTCCACAAATTTTGGATTTTCATGAGCTTGCATGACCACCTTCGCCTCGTCTTCCCTTTTCAGTATCTCGTGAGTAGGTGACGAAACCGAGGATTCTAGAATAGATATCAGATCGTTAACTTCCACTTCTTTATCATTCGGTACTTCCATCATCAAAGTAGTTTTATTCCGCTGGTTGTGTGTGATCGTAGGTATTTTTTCAAGTGCTTCCGAAAATTCGGGATAGATCCTTTTATATTCATTTTTGACTGTTTCCATGGCGCACGGACAGGTGTTTATACCTATCACGGTGGCTCCTATGAATTTTTTTATCGCCTTTTTAGCTACGTCCTCGTTTTTTCTATAACCTTCTCCCTTTGCTCTTATCTTATAACTTTCTAGACTTTTTTTTCCCTTAGGCGACTCTTTTTCCAGAAAGTAATCTGCCCTTATATCGACCTCGGAGTATGACGCATATTCATGCCTCTCCAAGAGCATATCGCACATATGGGCCGCTAAGTTTTCCAACCCCTTAACGGGTTCTCTTACACTTTCGTCTACAACTTCCCCAGTAACTTCTACGTTTCTTGACATGTGGGAACCCTTTTGATTAGATGGTAAGTCCACGAAAACATCTATCGTAGCGTTCAAAGTTCTATCCCCTGAAGGGCGATGGACTACTATGGGTTTTTTCACTCCAGTAACGCCCACTCTCGTGATCTTGAAACGATGCTTTACCATCTGACTTTGGACATCTGTTGAGTCGTCCATATCCTCTAAAAAACTGCTCTTTTTAATAAACACTTCGGTTCTTTTTAGGCGGATTTACGTAAAATAATCCCTTCCTTTTATATACTTCCTTTTTTTCTCATCATATCGTTGAGAATACCAACAAGAGGTAAAAATCATGCCAGAAAAAAAAGAAGTGGTAAACAGATTGAAAAAAGTGATCGATCCTCATACCGGGACCGATGTTCATTCCATGGGGCTTATCAGCGCCCTAGAAACGGATGAAGATTCAGTGAGTCTTTCTTTCACACCTACCAGCCCTTTTTGTCCCATGGGGGTACAATTGGCGGTTCAAATCAAAAAAGCGATCATGGATATCGAAGAGGTGGAAGAAGAAAATATTGAAATCAACGTACAGGGGCATATAAATGCTGAAGCGATCAACGAACATCTTAAAAAGCAGGGTGAATAAGATTGGAGATCGAAGCCGAGTGTGTCCCATGCCTTTTAAAGCGGGTACTTTTTGAAGCTAGATTGGTCAACTCCGAGAAGGGACGTGAAGTGATACAGGAGTGCATGTCCATATTGAATTCACGTTTTAGGAAAGGAGCCGTGTCTGCAGAAGTGGCAACAGAAGTTCATAAACGAGCCTATGAGATATTGGGTACGGATGATCCCTATGCGGATGTGAAAAAAAGAAGTAACGAGATGGCAAAAAAATTACTACCTAAAGCTGAAGAGATAGTGGAAAAAAAGGGATTTAGAGGTGCGGCTTTAGTTGCTGTGGTAGGTAACGTTCTTGACTTTGGTTTCCGTGATGATTACGCTTCACCAGAAGATCTAGAATACAAGTTCGAAGACTTGGTAAAAGAGGATTTCGGATACGATGATCTGGATCGTATCGAAGAACTTTTAGAGGATGGAGAAAGAGTGGTGTTTTTTACCGATAATTGTGGAGAGGTGGTTTTTGATACGCTTTTGTTAAAAAAGATAAAGGATCACGATGTTCATCTCACAGTTGTTGTCAAGGGCGAACCCATATTGACAGATGCGACCATGGATGACGCTTTGAAGTATGGTATAGATGAGATCGCAGATAAGCTCGAAACCACGGGAGCATATGCAGTAGGGGTGAATTTCGAAAAGCTACCTAAAGAAGTAAAAGATGGGTTAGAAGAATCGGATCTCATAATAGCAAAGGGTATGGCAAATTGGGAGTCTTTCTCCGAAATGGATCATTCACCCATTGTGTTTTTAACCCGTAGTAAATGCAAGCCCGTTGCAGACTCCATGGGAGTACCTTTCAACAAGAACGTAGCTAAGTTATTTGAGTGAACAATATTTGTACCCTACTAGTGTCTCCGCAGTAACTGACCATGGTTTCATCAGCCGGTCTGAAATGGAAATTTTTTTATCCGCCCATTGGTAGACAGGGGATTTAAAGTCGCCTTTACTGAATCCCCCTATCACTATGATGTAGTCTTCCGTTCTTGATAGGATCTCGGTAGGGTCCTCTTTTTTTCCCTTCGGTGTCATCACGATCTTGTTACCTATCTGTCTTTCTAGATAATCCATAAGTCCATCTTTCAGTACATGTACTCCATGAGGTGTATCTCCGCGAGCGGCTCTAAGCATCATTTTTTTGAATTTTTTAGGATCCTCTGGGACTTCTCCGTCAGATTCGAATTGAAACAAGTAACCGTCTCTCGTGTGAACTACAGTCCTTAATTCTCTTTCTTCAGCCAGTCCAGAGTCTTGGGTCAAAAGGAGTGAAAAGTGTATCATTTCCGGTTTGAACTTTGTGGATTCCAGTGCCATCGGGCTTATCTCCATCTCACAATCCGCTAAAACTAACGTAAGCATGGTTATCACGTTACTATCTTATCTAACTTATTTTTCTTGCGGCCCAAATCGATCTCTTGTGCGATCCTTCGTCCCGTTGAAAGATTTTTTTCCATCAACTCTGAATAAGGTGAACCAGATATATAAGGATTTGTTCCCGCGACTATCCTTGAAGAGATCTCGAATACTTTGAATTCCAATTCTTCGGTAACTATACTTTCCAAACAAAAAGATCCATAAAGACCACCGAATAATTCGTAAGCTCTATCTACAACTTTTTCTCCCATCTTGAATACCTTTGGAAGAAGCGATTCTCTTATAACAACAGGGTAGTTACCCGTGACAACGAAAGAAGGAAATATCATCATCTTTTTTAAATCCTCCTGGGAGCCCAGTTTGTAGGTTTCGTCGATGTTGCTTTCATCTCTTCTATCTATGGACAACATCTCCATCACGCCTCTATCTGTTTTGTATCCTTCTTCTTTTATCGGTGAGAAAAAGTAGTGAAGATAATAGCGAGTACCCAATATATACTCCTGTATGTGATATTCTTGTTCATGATCTATACCTATCTTGAACTCACTGTAATCTTTAGCTACAAAAAAACCTCTTCCTCCTTTAGCACCATGGTATTTGACCAGAGCGGGGCGATCTATTTTTTTTGGATCCTCGATGATCTTCGGCATATCTATACCTGCACTGGTCAACCATTCCCTTTCTTTGTCCCTGTTAGATTCCCATTCTAGCACGTCCCGATTTCCAAAAGTTGGAACTTCCAGGTTTTTAAAATTCTCCGCACCTAGATATTCCACGAAAGAACCGTGGGGAACAACGATCGCATTTTTCTCTTGTAGTTCACCGGTATCCTCCATGATATCCTCATATTCATCCACCACAAGAAATTCATCCGGTTTTCCTTTGGGATATGCGTCATAAAATTTTGGTCTTTCACCTACTGAAATGCCCAGTGTATTGAACCCTTCCTTTCTAGCTCCGTCGAATATTTGTAGACTTGAGTGAGAACAGACTGTTGCGATGGTTATCTCTTCCTTGTTGTAATCCTCAAGTATTTGTGAAATGTTCTCCTCAGTGACCATGTAGAGGATTAAACAAAGGGGTTTTTAACTTTATCCCCCTCAATACATCTTCAAATTACAGCACTCACAGTTCTGATAACGTCTAAATTCTCTTGCACGTCGTGAACTCTTAAAATAGATGCGCCCCTTTCGACGGCCATTGCGGCCACGGCAAGTGAGCCGTAGAGTCTTTCATCGGCTTCTTTTTCTAATATATTCCCAAGAAAACTCTTCCTAGATGCACCCAGTAATACGGGATAACTAAAGGAAGTGAATTCGTCAAGCCTTTCAATGATCTCTAGATTGTGCTCTAATTTTTTTCCAAAGCCGATACCGGGATCGATGATGATGTTTTCATCTTTTACTCCTGCATCTTTTGCTACTTCGATCCTCTCGAGAAAAAAGGAAGAAATATCACTGATAACATCATCATACGTGGGATCTTCTTGCATATCCTTCGGTCTTCCCTGCATGTGCATTATCACGACAGGTACATTTAGTTCAGCGATCTTTTCTGGCATCCCTTCTTGTCTCAGTCCAAAGACATCGTTGACCATTTCAGCCCCGGCGTCCACGGCCTTTTCAGCAATCTTTGGCTTGTAAGTATCTATAGATATAGGAACATCTGTTTTATTCGAAAGATCTTCTATAACGGGGATGACCCTTTCCAACTCTTCTTCTTCTGAGATACGTTCACTTCCAGGTCTGGTACTTTCTCCACCTATATCTATTATGTCAGCGCCTTCTTTTTCCATCTTTATGCCTTTCTCCACCGCCCTTTCTACTCGATCGTACCTGCCACCATCGAAAAAGGAATCAGGTGTCACATTCAATATGCCCATGATCTTGCATCTTTCAGCCCCGTATTTTGAGCCATGATACGAGTCTATAGACATGTTTATCTCTCCCGCAAGGTCTTTCAGATCAAAAGGCTGCTCTTTCAATTTTTCAGTGACCCTTTCGTATTGGGACTTCGTCCCCATCATCAATATCTCACTTTTTTCTATGGAAAGGTCTAAGGTTTTCCACGCAACGGCGGCTTCACCTCCTGCAGAAAGAAACTCCTGTTTGACTATGTTCGCAGCTCTAGGATCAAGACCTTTCGCATAGATCAAAAGATGCTTCGCTTTAGGATTCATTATCTCTATGCCTTTCTCGTCGCATCCTATTTTTCTTAGTATTTTACCGATCTTTTCTTGGCTGAGATCACTAAGAACCCTTGCTTCAAACATGTATGATCACTCTTCGAATATGGCTCCACATCCTGGACATTCGTCCATATCTTCATCCACTAGAGTACCGCAGATAGGGCATTCGTACTCTAAGGTATCTTCCTCTTCTTTTTTTTCTTCTTTTTTCTTTTCCTCATCCCATTTCTTTTTGATTTTATCTGTATCTTTTGAGCCGAACTCTTTGATCTTGTTAACTAAAAAAGAAGAGTTCCCACCTTTGACTTGGTAGGTTTCGTCATCTATCATCTCTAACGTTTTCATCACCATTTCGATTTTCTCTTCGTCTAGATCATCATTTTTTGCAGTTTCACTTTCTTTTTCACGGGTTTGATTTTTGTCGGAATTTTTATGGTTTCCAGGTTTTTTGTCTTCATGTGGATCTTCGCCACATTTAGGACATATGTCAAAATAGCTCGGTACCTCTTCGCCACAATTGCCACAAATGACCTTTTCCGATGTATCATCCTTTTCCATCGATTGTGTTAACGATTGCTCCTATTAAAAATTGACCGTTTATAGCCTATAAACCAAAAACTATTAAATCATTATCTATCTTTAAAGCAGTCAGGAGAGATATCATCATGAAAAACTCAACGTTACGTACCTTGTTAAGTCACCGCTCCATAAGAGAATACAAGGACAAAAAGGTGGAAGAAGAGAAGATAGAAGACATAGTTGAAGCGGGGATGCAGGCACCTTTCGTTTCTCAAATGTACAGCGTGATCATGGAAAAGGAAAAAGAAAACATACCTTTCGATGCCCCGATCTTGTTCACTATCTGTGTTGATGTATACAAGATAAAAAAAGTGATGGAAAAGAGAGACTGGGAACTCGTCACCAACGATTTGACGCTGTTGATTTTTGGTATCCAGGATGCCGCATATATGGCTCAAAACATGGTGGTGGCCGCGGAGAGCATGGGTCTGGGAACCTGCTATCTTGGTTCACCCGTGATGACGGCTAGACATCTTAAAGAAAAGTACAACTTACCTGAAAAAGTGTTCCCAGTGGTACAACTTGTGGTCGGTTATCCTAGAGAAAGGCCTCCTGTGAGACCACGATATCCTCTGGAATTCGTACTCTTTGAAGACGAATATCCAAAGTTTAGCGACGAAGATATAGAAAGGGCCATGGAAACCATGGACCAAGGTTTTCTACAAGAAGATTATTATCGAAAACTAAATGCTATGATATCAGTAAAAAGTAAGGACGAAGACGATCTTACCTACGACGATTATAGTTGGACAGAACACATCTCCAGAAAATGGGGTCAGTGGTATGATGAACTAGAAGGCCAAATGGAGAAACTGGAGGCTTGCGGCTTTGAGCTAAGCGGTGAAGATTAATCCCATTGATCATCTGTTGAATATAGGCCTTTTTATCCCTTCTTTTGAAACGTAGATCATCTCTTCATCTTCGGGACTCAAATCCTCTTTTGCCTGGATAAAACCGCTCAATCTGACCGCGAGTAGATCTATATGGTGCAGAGCTACCGCTTCTTCGATCCTGGGACTCCTTGCACTGCCCCATTCATAATCACCGTGATGTGATAGAACTATATGGGACAGTTTTAATCTCAACTCCTCTGGAAAATCTGAAATCTCGTCTATCTTCTCTTTGATCATCCTTTCACAGATGACGGTGTGCCCTATCAATTGAGCTTCGTTAGTCAATTCGATAGACGTAGTTGTATTGTATTCTTTAACTTTACCAAAATCGTGTATGATCGCAGATGCTAGGAGTAAATCTCTATCTAATTCAGGATAGATGTCAGATATGTCACTAGCTAATTTACTCTCTATCAATGTATGCTCTAAAAGCCCGCCCAAGTAGTTGTGAGCATATCTCTTACTGTATGGAGACGTTTTAAATTTTTCAACAAAATCCTCATCTTTTAAGAAAGACGAAACCAAGTTATACAACCTTTCGTCCTCGATGGTACGGGCTAGTTGTAATAGTTTGGTGAACATCTCATCTATATCTTTTTGTGTGGATGGTATGTATTTTTTAACATCGTATTCACCACATTTGACTCTTTCTAACCCGTGTAATTCTTTTTCGTTTATGGATATCTGTTCTTCTCCTTTATATGAACTAACTATACCCCTTACTTCGATGACATCTCCAACTTGCAGACCCTCGTATCTACTTCGTACAGTTCTTTCTTCTGCCCCTCCCCAATAAACTAAGGGTATCTTTCCGGTTTTATCACCGATCATCAGTTTAAAGAACCATCCTTTTGTATATTCTTTAGGTGGCATCTTTTCTTTTATGGCAAACCTATCATTCACTTCGTCTCCAACTACCAAATCTTCTACGTAGATTTCTTTTTTCAATATTTCACACTCCTTTACTTATCTGTTAATTTTGTTGATGTTATTCCCTCATTTTCTTTAAATATTCCCCCTCTCCTTTTTTACCAACGAATCGTTTGTCCTCAACTAAGGTTTTGCCGTTAGATATCACTGTCCTGGGAAAGATACCCTGAAAACCTTCAAAAGGAGTCCATCCACACTTGTGATGAAGTTTTTCACCCTGGATCGTTTCGCGTTCTCTAAAATCTATCACTATGATGTCGGTTCTATAGCCTTCCTCGATCTTGCCTTTATCCAGCCCCAATCTTTTAGCGGGATTCAAAGATATAGATTCGATAACAGTCGAAATGGATATTTCACCCCTAGCCACCATGTCGAGTAGTAGAGGATACATAGTTTCAACGCCGGGAACGCCGCAAGGTGCCTTTCCAAAGTCATCCTTCTCTTCTTCAAGATGAGGTGCATGATCGCTGGAGATGATATCGATTTGGTCTCTTTCAAAGGCCTCCCATAGGCGGTACCTTCTAAGATCATCTCTCAAAGGAGGATTCACCTTTCCAAATGCACCGAGAAGAGCTTCTTCGCTAAGCAGAAGATGGTGAGGGGTGACTTCACCTATATAACCGTATTCTTTTACCATCTTCAGTGATTCTTTTGCGGTCAAGTGACAAATATATTTATTTTTTAACGGTAGATCATTCAGTTCCCGGATCGCTTTCAGCTCACTTTTTAATGGACGATGAGCGTTATGATCAGAAAGGTCTTCCTCTTCCAATTCGTTAAAGTATTTTTGTTTTTCACAATGGAATGCCACATCTAAATCATCAGCATGAGCTTTTTGTAATAGGTCCGTTAATTCATCATATCCTATAGTTTCAGCGCCGGTGGAGGAAGCTAAAAATACCTTAAAAAAATTGGTCAACTCTTTCATCTTTTCTACGTCTTCATCCAACAATCCATACAGTCCGAAGTCGATAACGGATTTTTTTTCACCTATCTTTATCTTTTCTTTCAATCGAGAGTATGTGTTTGTCGGTGGTATAGTATTCGGCATATCCATGACCGTGGTTATACCGCCGCAGACGGCACTCTTTGAACCGCTGTAAAAATCCTCTTTATCAGTCATCCCCGGGTCTCTGAAGTGAACATGGAGGTCTGTACCCGCAGGGAGTATCACACCTTCAAATCTTTTGATCTCTTCGTTGGTTTTCAGACTCTTTTTTACGAAGTCTATTTTACCCCTTTTTATACCGATGTAACACTTTTCGAATTCACCATTGATATATGCGGTTCCTTTAATTATCATCTTTATCTATTTCTCTTTTAACTATCTCACCATACGGTTCTTTTTCTGCAAATACCATCCCTTCAAAGACTTCTAACTCGCAGTTTCCCTCTCTCCAGTCCGAGGGTCTTAGGCCTGCCTTAATGCAAGTGTGGTCTAAAAACTCTTTTTCGTTCCAACCCTGGTCTACAGGAACTTGAGGTAACAACAACCCTCTTCTACCTCCCATGGATGCGATGAGTCCGTGTTTACCACAGATGATCTTTTCAGGTAATTCTTTTGGGTCGTCGTACTTTAGTTTTTTAGGAGGTGTGAGCAAACTGACTTCTACCACGATAGAATCAAGCTCGTTTTTTCTTAGTGCCGGGAATCGAGGATCCTGTGTGGCGTTTTCAGCTCCTTTGACGATAGCATCTTTCAAAGGAAATATCGGTTCAGGATATCCGATGCATCCTCGTAGGTCTTCAGAAGGATATCTGTTTATGGTGACGAACGCTCCCATCTTTTTTTGGAACTTTTGGGGCAGCTCGATATCTGAGATGTATTCGTTTTTCACCGCGCTTTCTATGGCCTTCCGAGCAGTCTTTACCGCCTTTTCACCGTCTTCTAATGTGAACATGTTTACCGTATTAGTTGTCGAGCAATATTTAATTTATGGATACCTGCCCTTTGAGAGTCGAGAGGGTTTAGTTTAAATACAAGCACCTTTGATTGATGTAGTATCTCGTAACTTTTTAGTTACGCCCATCCTTGAAACCTTCCAAGAGATCGATAATAATGCTCATAAGTATCGTGATAACGGTGAAAAACGAAGAGAAGGACATGCCCGATTTACTTGATAGTTTAGTCGTACAGGAACCTCCTATAGAGATCATAGTCGTCGACGCACACAGCGAAGATAGAACCCAGGAGATAGTAAAAGAGTACTCCCGGACTTATGAGTTCATCCATCTGTATGTTTTGGGAGGTACCAGGGGCAAGGCTAGAAACTTTGGAGTTAAAAAAGCTAAAGGTGAACTGGTCGCATTCATAGATGGTGACGAAATAGTGAATCCTTTTTGGGCCGTAGAGATGAGAAAAAGTGCGGAAAGATATGACGTGGTAGCGGGAAAGACCATACAGATAGGGTATCACAGCTTTGAAGAGCTGGAAAGGGTGGAGCTATTCTACAAAGGTTATGATATAACTTATCCCAGCTGCAACCTTCTTTACGATAAAGAGCTGTTCAAAAAGATCAGTGGCTTCGATCCGTGGTTCCAGACCGCCGAGGATATCGATCTGAACCTCAGAGCGGTAGAAGCAGGTGCATCTATAGGCTATAACGAGGAGGCTATAGTATACCACAGAACCAGGGGTAGCTTCTATGGCTTCTTCAAGCAGGCATTTTGGAACGGGTTCGGTAGAAAACAATTAACCATGAAGCACGGAAAACTTTGGAGTAAGTATTCGCCGGCCAAGATGCTAGACCATCAGATGACTTACTGGTATTTCATAAGGATGATACCCGCTTTTTTAGGATATCTTGGATGTAAACTCTTCGGGAATCGACCTGGAGAATCTGATAAACCATTGTGAAAACATTGGAAGTGAAAGGCAAATGATTAATAATAGGAATTTTATTGTTCAAAATGAGAACATGAAGACCTACATAATGCTTATGTTCAATAGTGAAGGAGCGAAACCATCTGAAGTGCTTGATGTACTGCATGGACTGGGCTTTGAGCCCCAAAGAGGCGAATATGACATGGTGTACGAGTGGAACGACGGTGCTGAGTTAAAAGAAGCTATCTGGTTCGCAGACAAAATCCATACCACTCTTCAAGGGTTTGATGTTGCTTACTCTATCGAAACTGTAGAAGATTAGGCCACTTATTTTAAATAAAAAATAAAAGAAAAGTGGTTTTAAAAACCGTACTCTTCGCACTTTTCGTCCACTTCTTTCTGAATCTTTTCTATGTGTTCCTCGGTGAGATGTGCGAATCTTCTCTGTTTTTTGAGGTATTCTTCAACCGGTTTTCTTTCCTTAGGCTTGTACGTTACGTTCAGATCGCATATGTTTCCGTCTTCGGCCTCCCAAAGAACGAAAACGCCGGTTTCGACTGCCAATTTTGCAAGTTCTATGGTATCACTACTGCCGTGCCTCCAGCCCGTCGGACATGGAGCGAAAACATGTAAGAAGGCAGGTCCGTCGGCTTCCAACGCCTTGTTCACTTTTTTCTTAAGATCATTGATATATCCTATGCAAGCCGTAGCGGCATATGGGATATCATGGGCGCTGGCGATCCTAGCTATAGGTTTCTTCGGCCGATCTTCGCCTATACTGTATTTACCCTTTGGTGAAGTGGTGGTGCTGGCACCGTAGGGCGTCGAGCTGCAGCGCTGTATGCCCGTGTTCATGTAAGCTTCGTTATCCAAACAGATGTGAGTTACGTTATGTTTCCTTTCGAACATACCCGAGAGAGCTTGGAATCCTATATCGAAGGTTCCGCCGTCTCCTGCGAAGGATAAGATGTTGGTCTCTCCCTTCTTGTCCATCTGTTTCAAAGCTGACTCTATACCGGCGGCTACACTAGCGGCGTTTTCAAAGGCCGCATGTATCAAAGGTATCTCCCACGCGGTCTGTGGAAAAGCGGTGGTTGTCACCTCTAAACAACCTGTAGCCACTGTAGCTATACTGTTAGGTCCCGCTTCGTTCAATATAGTGCGCATGGCCGTACCTTCTCCGCAACCCGCACACATCCTGTGTCCAGATGCTAATAACTCCTTTTTTTCATCTTCCGACATCATAATCACCTCATCACGTCCTCGTCCATATTTATCCATTCTACTGGCTTTTCTACTTTACCCGTTTCAACGGCTTTCTTCGTCTTTTCATACATCTCTCTGAAGTTCTTCTTGAATATCTCTCTACCGCCTAGCCCTACTATGAAATTTTTCATGAGTGGGCTTTTCTTTTCATTGATGAATGCTCCTGCGCACTCGGCGAAAACGGCTCCACCGAAGCCTGGAGATATGTTTCTATCGACAACTGCAAGCCCATGGACGTCGCCTGCGATCTCTTTTAACAGGTCGCTTGGAAATGGTCTGAAAACCGTCAACTTGGCTAGGCCCACCTTTTCTCCTTCTTCACGCATCTCGTCCACCGCGGCCCTCGCCGTCCCGGTCATGGAACCCATGGTGAGTAGGATTATGTCGGCATCTTCACATCTGTAGGGAGTTATCCTGTTGTAATTTCTCCCAAACTTCTCCTCGAACTCGTCAAATATCTCGTCTATAATCTCTGGTGTGTTATCCATGGCTTTAGTCTGATCGTATTTTAATTCCTGGTAATATTCAGGAGTTCCCAATGAACCAAAAGTCATGGGCTCTTCGGGGTCTAATTTTCCATGGGGTGGATCATAAGGCGGTAAGAACTCGTCGACGTCTTCCTGTGCCGGGGCCTGAACGCCTTCAACTGTGTGGGTTAACACGAACCCGTCGATACCTACCATGGCAGGTAAAAGGACTCTTTCATCTTCAGCTATTCTGAAGGCTAGTATCATCAGATCTAATCCCTCTTGATTCTTCTCGGCATAGAACTGCATCCATCCTGAATCTCTCGAGGCCATGGTGTCCTGATGATCCGCCCAAATGTTTATCGGCGCGGACATCGCTCTATTACCTACCGCCATAACGATGGGAAGCCGCATACCGGCTGCGATGAACAGCATCTCATGCATCAAAGCTATTCCCTGTGAAGCGGAAGCGGTACAGGTTCTAGCCCCTACTGCGGAAGCGCCTATACATGCGCTCATAGCTGAATGTTCGCTCTCCACTCTTATCATCGAAGCATCGAGTTCACCATCGGCTATATACTCCGAGATCTTTTCTGGAAACAGAGTGGACGGCGTGATAGGATATGCTGGTATGACGTCCGGCCTAGATAGTTTGGCTCCAAGAGCCGTAGCCATATTTCCTTGAATTGTCAAACCTTTTTGTTCGCCCATATTATCATTTCTCCTCAACTTTCATCACAATCGCCTCTACTGGACATTCTCTCTCACAGATGCCGCAACCTTTACAGTAATCTAGATCGAATTCTATGGCATCCTCGGTCTTTTTGATGGCTCCGTCAGGACAATAATCAAAACACTGAAGACATCGTATACATTTTTCTACATCGACCTCAGGTTTCATCGTCCTCCAACCACCGGTTTTGTATTCCTTTGAACTACCTGGTTTTTTATTTATTCCTGCTATAGTGATCTTTACCTTTGACATATTTACACCCCTATTACATTTTCATAAGCTTGTTCTGCAGCCTTCTTGTTCTCTTCGTGTTTCACGGGTACGTTGTTCTCTATCGCCTTCTTTATGTTCTCTATTTTAACGTTACCCGCCACCCTAGAGTAAGCACCTAAGACGGCTGTGTTCACGATCGGATTTGTTTCGGTCCCTAGTCCATTGTCGACGGCTATCTTAGTGGCGTTGACCGTATATACCGTGGCGTCTCCAAAGTCGAACTCGGAAGGATCTTTTGCCGTGTTCAAAATAATTTTTCCGCCTTCTTTTAGACCGTCGGTCACGTCTACTACGTCTATAAGACTCATATCTAGTACAATCACTATATCGGGCTCGTATATCTGCGTCTTTATATCTATCTCTTTTTCATCGATCCTAGCAAAAGCGGCAACTGGGGCACCTCTTCTCTCGACACCGAACATAGGGAATGATTGAACATCTTTATCTTCCCTAAATGCTGCCTCTGATAGAGTGTGTGCCGCGGTGACGGCACCCTGTCCGCCTCGGCCGTGGAATCGTACTTCATACATTCTTGTCTCACCTTTTGTGAGGATGAGATGGCCATGAATAATAAACTTTCCGATTATATGTGGCGGGGTTTTGACGTGAACTCGTTCACATGTATCGATATGATATGATCCTATAAAACAAGTCAACTTTCCAAAATGATTATATGTTAAACGACTTTCTTTATTCTTCATGGACTTCGAAATAAAGGTCGCGGATCACAAACCCATGGTTTCAAACGATCTAGAAGAGATACTTGAGAATTTTCTGCTGGATATAGGGTATCTATCGGGCAGGAAGAGCGGAAAAGAGCTGTACGAGAGCGTACCTTTCAAGCTCTGGACGGATTGCTTTCTGGACAAGCCTGAAAAATTTAAGACCATAGACGATCTTGCAATGGAACTCGATACTACCAAGCCCACGATATATAGGCATCTGAACAAATTGAAAAAATTGCAGATATTAGAGGAGAAAGAATTGGTTCTTGAAGACGACGGCGAAGTCGTAAAAAAGGGATACAGATTTAGGCAGGGTAATCTTTTGAAGGCTTGGCATACGGTAGAACTCAATACCAAGTCAAGTATGAAGAAATATGAAGAAACCGTTGAACGTATAGAGATGCTGTCTTCTGGAGAAAAGATAATAACAGGGCACACTTGTCCTAATTGTGGGGAAAAGATAAAAAGGATAAATGAAATCAAAGAAGGTGATTGATATATGAGCAGGGATAAGAATACTCGACTGATAGAAGGTTCACATTACTTGGTAAAATCTCTATCATCAAGGGATGAAATACTTAAAACCAAGGGTTATTTTGAAGGATATACACAGTTGGGAAATAATCAGGCGATAATCCTGAAATTGGACGATTCCCATGAGTATGCAGGCGAGAAAAGGATAATCCCCTGTCATGTGATAGCTAGCATCGACGTGATCGATCAAGTGGAACCGGAAGAGGAAGAGCAAAAAGAAACCAGTTCTTACTTCGGATGAAGTAAGTGATAAGATGCCTATCGAGATGGATACTGATTCGTTGGAAGGTAAGATAGTCAAGCTTCTTATGGAAGGGCGTCCTATGACCATCAAGGAAGTCTCCCAAGAGCTCAGGATGTCGTTTTCTAGAGTGAAAAGAGCCGTTAAAGGATTAGCTTCAAGAGGTATAATCGAAATCGAAGAACTACCTGATAAGAAGTACTTAAGGCTTTTAAGATCGGACATAAAGTTTCACGGTCTCAACCCCTCTCAAGAGGAGGCCATAAAAAGGAAGAAAGCAAAAAAAGATGACGACCAAGAGAAGGGTTCAGAAAAAAGCCGTAGGATGATGTACGGGTGAAGATAAAAGTCCACGTAATAGTTTTATATCCCTCTTGATTTACGGCATTTACAGGTTCAAGAGGTATAAAATATGAAACTCCAAGAATATCAGGCTGCGGACATATTTGAAGATCAAGGTATACCAGTAGCGAAAAGATATCTGATCGAGAAGCCGGAAGAGATCAAAAAAGTGGAAAGACCCGTGGTGTTAAAATCACAGGTCAGAGTGGGAAAAAGAGGCAAAGCCGGCGGCATACTTTTCGCTGAGGATAGGAAAGAAGCGGTGGAGAAAGCCGAAGAACTCTTCGGAAAAAATATACGCGGTCTTGAAGTGGAAAAGATACTCGTAGCAGAAAAAGCTGAGATCAGGAATGAATACTATGTCGGATTGGTCATGGACAGGGAGAATAAAAGACCTACCTTGATAATGACAACAGAAGGAGGCGTCAATATAGAGGAAGTAGCCGAAAAGCATCCGGATAAGATGGCCAAAAGAAAGATAGACCCCGTCAAAGGTTTAAAAGGATACGAAGCGTTACACCTTGCGGATTCCATCGGGTTGGAAGGAAAAGAATTATCCGAAATGGCCAAAGTAGCGCAAAAATTGTACAAAGCTTTTGAAAAGTATGATGCTGAATTAGCTGAGATAAATCCGTTGGTTTCTACACCTGATGGATTGTTGGCCATAGATGCGGTATTCAATATAGATGATAACGCACTATTTAGACAGAACTTTGAAAAGAGTGAAAGCAAATTGGTCACCGATAGAGAAAAGAGAGCGGATGAATACGGTCTAGCCTACGTTGACCTTGAAGGTGACATAGCCATCATAGGACCCGGCGCAGGCCTAGTCATGGCCTCACTTGACTCTGTGGCTGAATTCGGCGGAGAACCCGCCTGTTTCTTAGATCTCGGGGGTGGAGCCGACGCCGATGATACAAAGCACGCATTAGAGATAGTAAGTATGAAAGAAGGTATCAAGTCCATCTATCTCAACATATTCGGCGGTATCACACAATGTGATAAAATAGCTCAAGGCATAATCGATTTTGAACCGGAAAAACCCACGGTGATAAGGATGCTGGGAACCAACGAAGAAAAGGGAAAAGAGATGCTAGAAGAGGCAGGTTATGACGTGGTTGACGGTATGGACGAAGGAGCTAAAAGAGCGGTTGAGATAAGAGTGTAATCTTTGAAGATTTCCGAAATTGACTTAACCCCCTCTTCTTTTTCTTAAGTATGAACTCTTCGGACAAAGGTAGGACCTATGAGGTCAAAGAGATAGGCACGGTCAGAAACGATTATTTGAAGGAGGTCCCAAGTGATTACAAAAAGAGGAAGTCTGTGATCGAAGTCTTTGAGAAGTATGCTCCTTCTCTTAAAGGTATAGAAGAAAACTCCCATATAGTTATCTTTTTCTGGCTCCATAGAAGCGAGAGAGATATCCAGCAGGTACATCCCATGGCGGACAAAAAAAATCCATTGACAGGAGTATTTGCTACACGGGCACCCGTAAGACCGAATCCCATAGGAGAAACTATCTGTGAGCTTAAAAAAAGGGATGGTAACAAACTTTACGTGGTAGGTTTAGACGCGTTGGATAATTCTCCCGTGATCGATATCAAGTCGTTCACGGATAAGTATAAAGTGAACGAGGTCAGGTATCCGGATTGGGCCCCTAGGGGGGATCAAAGATGACAGGCGATGTGATCGACGGTGGAAAAATAGCCGATAAAGGAGAAGAGAAGCTCAAAGAAAAGATCGAAGACTTAGGTCGAACACCAAGATTGGATACCCTATTCATAGGTGAAGATGAAGGATCTAAAATTTACATCGGTGTGAAGAACCGAGGTTGTGAAAGAGTCGGTATAAAAACAGAAACGCATCGCTTCGAAAGCGACGTCACCATGGATGTGTTGAAGAACAAGGTCGATGCATTGAACCGGAGCGAAGAAGTGGATGGTATATTGGTGCAGATGCCACTGCCCGGTGATTTGGATGCATGGGAACTTATAGAAGAGGTAGATCCTGCAAAGGACGTAGAAGGTCTGCATCCTGTAAATTTCGGGAGATTGATGACAGGAGAAGAAAGGACCATCCCATGCACACCTAAAGGCATCCTCACCATGTTGGAGTACGAAGAGATAGGTTTAAAAGGCAGAGATGTCTGCGTCATAAGCCACAACGTTACAGTGGGTAAGCCCATGGCGATAACACTCTTGAACAGGAACGCTACCGTAGAGGTGGTGCACGAATTCACCGACGATCTGATTTCACATACCAGGAATGCAGAGATGATAATAACGGCCGTAGGCAAAGCTCGATTCCTGACTTCGGAAATGATTTCGCAGGGATCTATAGTTATAGACGTGGGGATGAACCGTACCGACCAGGGAGATCTAGTGGGTGACGCAGAGTACGAAGAGTGTAAGCTTAAAGCAAAAAAGATAACACCGGTGCCGGGTGGAGTTGGACCAACGACGGTTTTATCTTTGCTTGAAAATACGTATGACGCGGCGGCAAAGGAAAGAAGGATCAAAAGATGAGAAACCATAAAAGTTATAGCCGCCCTTATCTTTCGTTTACACATGATCAGATGCTGGGGTGACAGAGCGGCTAATGTGACCGCCTGCAGAGCGGTTTTCCGTGGGTTCAAATCCCACCCCCAGCTCTTCTCAATATCATGCATATCCTTTAAAAAGATTGAAAAACCTGTCGTAAATATCGGTTAAGCTTTGATGTAACACCGATATTTTCCACAGATTTAATATAGTAAAAACGTGTAGAATAAGATAACATGAACCGTATAAGAAAGTCTTTTGCATTAGGGATTGTATTCTTGTTACTAGCAACCTCGGTAACTCTGACGGTTGATTCCAGTCCAAGTCAAGAAGTGATTGATGAGCCAGAAGATTTTAAGAAAATAGGGCGTTCTGCATCTCATAGGCAAACTCCCATCCGTATCGATAACAATACGGACCTTGCTGAACAGGCGGAAGCCAATGATTGGCCGGGAGATGGTAATAGTTGGGATCCTTACGTCATCGAAGGCTATCATATAGATGCCCACGGACATGGTTACGGAATCTATATAGGCAATGTTACGGATCATTTCACGATAAGGGAGTGTACTATCGAGGGTTCGAGCGGTAACGAAGGCGAATACTATAGGAACAGCGGTATTTATATATACAACACAGCCAACGGCCGTATTCAAAGTAATATCATATATGATAACGATGTGGGTATCGTTTTGAACGGATCTAATGAAAATACTATAGTACAAAACGATATAGTAGAAAACTCAGAAGGATTGAACCTTATGGGATCCTACCACAATCTTTTAGGATCTAACCATGTTCTAGAAAATGAAGGAGTAGGTATATCTATAAAAGACAGTTATGAAAATCAAATATCATATAATAACGCTTCTTACAACGAGGCTCATGGATTACTTATCGTTGATTCCAATTCCAACTACGTTTCTCAACAGGAGTCTAGAGGAAATGATGGAACAGGTATTGCCATGATCCGAGCCCAAGGTAATTTGATAAGCAACTCTGATTTTTCTGAAAACGTAGTAGGTATCGAGATGGAGTCATCAGAAGAAAACGAACTAGTTGGTAATACATTGAATAAAAACCAACACGAGGGCATACGGGCGAAATATTCTGATCACAATGTTTTTGATGATATCGCCCTCTTATCGAATGAGAAAGGAATACATCTCATCTCTTCAAACTCGAATGTGGTAAATTACACTAACTTTTTAGACAATACGGCATATGGGCTATTCCTAAATAATTCTGAAGATAATCAAGTATATCATAACAATTTTATAGATAATGATGTGCAGGCCTTTGACAACACTTCCACCAACCAATGGATAAAAGGTTATCCTGATGGAGGTAATTATTGGAGTGACCATGAAGGAGATGATGAAAACCAGGGAGAAAATCAAGATGAACCTGGTTCTGACGGGATAATCGATGAACCTTATGAATATATAGAAGGAGATGCGGGGGCCCAAGATAACTATCCTTTGATCGCTGAAGTCCCAACACCCCATGTCAGGATAGAATCTCCAGAGGAAGATACAGAGTTTTCATATAGCGAGGTAACCGTTACCTGGACATCTATTGAACGATTCACGACCTCTCTCCAGTACGAAGTACGATTGAACGAAAAAGAATGGATTGATGTCGGTAAAGGAACTGAATACACTTTCACAAAATTGGAAGTTGGTACTCATACTGTAGAAGTTAGAGTGGAAGGGCTAGAAGGAAAAACAGATATAGACAGTGTTGATTTCACTGTGGACTACACGGTAACCGATATTTCTATGTCACCCAAGGAATCGACCGTTACGGCGGGAGAAAGCCAAGAATACGATGCAGTAGGTTACTATAACGGTGAAGAGATCGGATCGATCCCTGTAGATTGGTCCATCGATGGAGATGCTGGAGGTTACTGGGATAGGGATGTTTACATCTCAGAATTTGCGGGTAATTGGACAGTAACCGGTACCTACGAAGAGATAGAGGACGAAGGGACACTGAACGTAAAATCAGGACCGCCCCGGCAGTTCAAATTTGATACTATCGACGATCAAACCGCAGGCGAGTCGTTTAATATCACTATCACGGCCTTCGACGAGTACGGAAATTTACCGGAGGATTACACGGGTGAAGCAACTTTGGAAGACGATACCGGTACCATCGAGCCGAATAGAACCGGCACATTTATTGATAATAGTTGGTCGGGCGAAGTCACCATCACCAGATCTCGAGAAGATATGACCATAAGAGCGAGGGATGGACGGATATATGGGGAGAGCAGTTCTTTCAATGTTACAGGGGCAAAATTAGATCATATCGAGATATACCCTAGTGAATCGCAAACAGTCGTTGCTGGAGATGAGCTACAGTTTTCGGCTGAGGCCTTTGATGTATTCGGTAATATGATCACCGATGATGCAATGGACTTCGAATGGGAAAACACTTCGGTCGAAGGAATTTTTGAAGAAACGATAGCTGGTGAATACAGCGTAAGAGCGGAGTATGAAAATTTAACCTCTGCTAATGTTTCAGTCACCGTGGAACCATCTAAGGCAGAAAGTGTTGAGTTAGATCCACGGGAAGACTTGACCGTCACTGCCGGTGTGGATGTACAATTCTCTGCCGAAGCTTACGACGAGTACGGCAACTTGGTAACCGATGACGAAGAAGATTTTCTTTGGAGCGCGGAAGGTGCATTCATCGACGCAGGACTTTTTTATCATAGGAAAGTAGGCGATTACAGTGTGACCGC
>PUNG01000143.1 GCA_003551675.1 Thermoplasmata archaeon | reverse complement strand
TTCCATGTATTCGTCCATATCCTCTATTACCTTTTTTATGTTCCGTTTTCTTTTGTAAGTTCTCTTGGTTACCGCAATGTAAAAAATAATTGAAACAAATAAAAGTATCATCCATATAGAAAGAGGTGCTTTGATTATCCCAGTTAGTAAAACAACCCATGCAGCGATGATGATCATAGTCCCGGTAAGTTTTACTCTTGATTTCTTTTCCATTTAAAATGATGATTTTTTTGGTTTGATTTATATCTGTTCCTTGTTGGTAGAATTCCATATTCGACAATTTTATAATACATTTTAAATCCATATCTCAGGTGTGGAACAAATTTATATATCATGCTCTCTTAAATCATGATGAAGGGATAAAACATGAAATTTGGAAATAAAAAGAAAATATTAAGTGTGGTATTTGTAACCATACTACTTCTGATGACAGTCGCCATTAGTGGCTGTATAGAAGAGGAAGAAGACCTTGATACAGTGGTCATAGCGCAAACACATGAACCTGCTGAATTCAACCCGATATCGTACACAGATGTCTATTCGGGTTACATCCTAATGCAGATCTTTGATCCGCTGGTACAGACGTACCCAGAGGGTGAGCCTAATACAGATGGTAGAGCTGTAGCAGATAACTATGAAATCAGTGAAGATGGATTACTATATACCTTCGAGATAGAAGAGGGTATCATGTTCCACCACGGTGAAGAGATGACAGCCTACGATATAGAATTCTCATTAAATACCGTTAAAGGTCTATCTGAGGATCTATACGGGGTAACTGATGCACCATCATCACCTAGAGTTGAGGATCTTGCATCCGTTGATAGTATAGAAGCGACAGGGGATTACACGTTAGAGATCCAAATGGAGGAGGCAGATGCAGAATTACTTCAGAAAGGTGCATTTGAAGCTTTAGCTGTACTACCAAAAGATTACATCATAGAGAACGGTTGGGGAGATTACGAAGACGAGTTGATAGGTACAGGACCATATGAATTCGTGGAGTACAAACCAGGCGACGAGATCGTACTCGAAGCCTTCGAAGATTTCAGAGGTACAGTCAATATAGAAAATATGATATTCGATTTCTACGATGATGAATCCTCAGCTATCGTTTCACTTAGAAACGGTGATGTTCATTATATGTCACGTATCGGGCCAACGAATTATCACGATCTCATAGAAGAACAAATCGAAGAAGTAATAACTGATACATACCAGCAGATCGGGCATCAACGTATATCTTTCAATCACAGAGATGAAGTTATAGATGGTGAAGAAAATCCATTTGCGGATGCACGAGTCCGGAAGGCCTTCGCATACGCTATCGACTTCGACGAGGTCATAGATGCAGTCAGGACCGATGAATTGGCAGATAACACCAGATCGCCATTACCAGAGGTACATCCAGCTCATCCACCAGGATTAGAGACGTATGATCAGGACCTCGAGAAAGCTGAAGAGTTATTAGCTGACGCCGGATACGAAGATGGTTTCGAAACCGAACTATGGACTTCCGACGATGAGAGAGCAGACGAGATGGTAATAGTTCAGGAGCAGGTCGCACAAGTAGGTATAGATGTAACACTTCAGGCTGTTGAATGGGGTACCTTTATAGATCAAGTAGAAGCAGGAAATGCCCCTCTTAACTTCGCTGGATGGTCTGGAACTGCAAGCGCTGAGTACACGATGAATTATATGCTGGGGTACTCTCCTTGGGGCTGGTATTCCGGTTGGTATAATAACACAGAGGTTAATGACCTAGTTAGAGAAGCACTGAGGACTCCTGGTGACGAAAGATGGGATCTATACCATCAAGCACAAGAGATAATGGTCGAAGAAGACATGGGTTGTCTGATAACTTACACCGAGAGAGTTCCACAGGCTTACCACGAAACATTGACAGTTCCAGATGATGCATGGAACCCATACATGGGCGGCGGACCACTTTATGCAGCACACCTATGGGAACTCGAAGAATAGATAATATCTTAAACCTTACAAAAAAGCTAAAAACCCCTTTCTCTATTTTTTCCTTATAATAGTGATGAGATGTTGGAAAGATATATCAAGAGTAAAAGGAAGAGATTTATCATAAAGAGGGTAATCAAATCGATTCCGGTTATATTGATAGCCACTTTAGTGGCCTTCTCACTGATGAGAATCGGTGGCAGAGATCCTGCTCGAGTGATATTAGGGCATACTGCCACTGAAGAGATGCTGCATGAATTCAATGTAGAACACGGCCTTGATAAACCGTATCATCGACAATATATAGACTGGATGCATGGACTTATTTTCCATGGTGAACTTGGAACTTCTCTACGATGGGGGAGACCAGTTACAGAACTCATCAGACCTAGATTACCTCTCACTATCCAATTGATGGGTTTATCTCTAGTTATCTCTGTAGTTATGGGGATCGGTATGGGCGTATTAGGTGCTCTAAATCCAAACACATGGATAGATTATCTAACATCCACACAGGCACTATTCTGGTGGTCTGCACCTCCCTTTTGGGTAGCGACTATATTCTTACTTATATTTGCATTCGAACTAGGTCTCTTCCCCACCGGTGGTTATAGAAATATCTATTACCTGGTACTTCCAGCTTTTGTAATAGGGTTAAGGCTGCAGGCGGTGATCTCTAGATTGACTCGATCCAGTATGTTGAGTGTATTGAATAAAGAATACATAAAAACCGCCCAGACTAAAGGCCTGAAAAAGCATGTTGTAGTTATCAAACACGCCCTGAGGAATGCTCTGATACCTGTAGTTACTATCATAGCCATGTATCTACCTTGGATGTTCGGAGGTGCTATGATCACTGAACAGATATTCAACATCCCGGGGATGGGGCGTTTCATATATAATGCCGCTATGTCACTAGATTTCATCGCAGTACAGAGTTCAGTTTTGATCATAACTATAATCGCTGTAACTGCCAATCTATTTGCAGACATCGCATATACTTTCGTTGACCCCCGGATCGAATTGGGTCAGTCCGAGGGGGTATAGGTATGGAAGAGGACCAATCGTATTTCGGCACAGAAGACATAGATATCGAGCAGGAAATCCAGGACCTTAAAAAGAAAAAAACAAGTCAGATGGAACTCGTATGGTTACGATTTAAAAGGAACAAGCTAGCACTAATCGGTACGGCCATTCTGTTCCTATTGATATTCGTGGCCATATTCGCCCCTATTCTAGCCCCATATGATCCCCTGGAAACAAACGTGGCAAGGAGAAGAGAGGATCCTTCTCGAGATCACTGGTTGGGTACGGATCAATTGGGCAGGGACCTACTATCTAGATTGATGTACGGTGCTAGGATCGCATTGTTCATAGGTTTGATAATCGTAGGGGTTTCCGGAGGGATCGGAGTAACCCTTGGTCTTCTAGCAGGCACCATAGGTGGTTGGGTAGATGAGGTTATCATG
This sequence comes from Thermoplasmata archaeon, assembly GCA_003551675.1. GTDB lineage: Archaea > Thermoplasmatota > Thermoplasmata > Halarchaeoplasmatales > Halarchaeoplasmataceae > Natronoplasma > Natronoplasma halalkaliphilum. The sequence continues at coordinate 4,544 of PUNG01000143.1, read as the reverse complement.
AGAGTAGTAGATGCCTTCATGTCATTTCCAGTTCTGATATTTGGGATCGCTTTTGCGGTATCATTTGGAGGAGGATTATACCCCGTGATAATGGCGGTAGGTTTGATAACATGGACCCAGTTTGCTAGAGTTACTCGTGGAGACGTATTAGCTATAAAGCAAGAACAGTATATCGAAGGTGCAAGAGCTATCGGTGAGAGTAGATTCAGTATAATCACTAGGTATTTTTTACCAAACGTTCTTCCCTCCATAATAGTAGTGGCTACGATTCAGATGCCTTCAGCTATACTTTACTCAGCTGCTTTGAACTTTTTAGGGGTAGGGGTAGAACCGCCCACCCCGAGTTGGGGTGAGATGGTCAATGCAGGCTCTAGATTCATGCAGTTCCGCCCGAACATGGTGACGGTTACTGGATTGGCTATAGTAGTGACTGTGTTGGCTTTCAATTTCATGGGCGATGGTCTTAGAGATGCTTTAGATCCGGTCAGAAGAGGAGGAAGATGAATGGTCGAAGGATTAAAACTCGGTGAACCACTAATGGTGATCGAAGATCTAAAAATAGATTTCTTGACTGAAGAAGGTACAGTGAAGGCTCTAGACAGTATAAACCTCACCGTTAGAAAGGGTGAGATACACGGGTTGATCGGGGAAACCGGCTGTGGAAAATCCGTCACGAGTTTGACAACACTGGGATTACTGGATGATAACGCTAGGATACAAGGGGGACACATTTACTACCGTGAAAAAGATCTATTGAAGATGAAGGAAAAAAAGCTCAGACGTCATATCAGGGGTAATGAGATCAGCATGATATTCCAGAACCCTGTATCATCTCTTAATCCAGTATATACAGCAGGGGAACAGGTCAGAGAGTCCGTAGTACTCTACCAGGATAAAAACAAGAAAAGGGCAAGACAGATAGTCCTAGATGAACTAGACCGTGTGAAGCTTCCTGATCCAGAAGATGTTTACGAAAAATATCCACATGAACTCAGCGGTGGGATGAAGCAAAGAGTGATGATAGCTATGATGCTAGCATGCAACTCGAATCTACTGATCGCAGACGAGCCCACTACCGCATTGGATGTATCTATACAAGCCCAATTCATCAAGGTGCTCAAGGTCCTACAGGAAAAAAATGATCTGACGATACTTTACATCACACACGATATGGCCGTAGTATCGGAGATATGTGATAGGGTCACGGTGATGTACGCCGGTCAGATAGTCGAAACAGCAGATGTTCATGATCTCTTCAAGGACCCAAAACATCCCTATACTAGAGGATTGATCCACTCGGTACCCGGTGTTAAAACCGCTATAGAAGATTTTGAAACCATCCCCGGTACGGTCCCTAGATTGATAAATCCGCCATCGGGATGTAGGTTCCACCCGAGATGTGAATACGCAAAGAAGAAGTGTTCAAAGGTCAAACCCACTCTTGAAGGTGTACCTGGTAAGAACGATAAACATGTCGTATCCTGTCATTTCTGGGAGGAGGTAGAATGAACATCGTTGAAACGAGGAATCTGAAAAAGTTCTTCGAATCGAAAAAGGGCACAGTGAAGGCGGTTAACGACGTATCCATCAATGTTATCAAAGGAGAAACCCTCGGTGTTGTAGGTGAGAGCGGATGTGGTAAAACTACCTTGGGAAGGACTATCTTAAAATTGATCGAACCGAGCTCTGGTAAGATAATCTTCGAGGGAAAAGATATCACAAATCTTAATGAGAAACAGATAAGGCCTCTGCGAAAAAAGATGAACATAGTTTTTCAAGATCCTGTGGCTTCACTGAATCCTCAGATGACGGTCTATGACCATCTCAGCCGTCCCTTAGAGATACATAATATGATCAGCTCCGAAGAGGAAAAGATCAAGAGGATCATCGATATATTGAACACCATGGGTTTGAAGGCCGAGCACATGATACGATATCCACATGAATTGAGTGGTGGTCAGAAACAGAGGGTGTGCATCGCTAGAGCACTTTGTCTGGAACCAGAATTTTTATTGCTAGATGAACCTACCTCAGCACTCGATGTGTCCGTACAGTCTAAGATACTCAAACTCCTCGAAAGAGCAAAAAGCAAATTCAAAGTTTCTTATATGTTCATATCCCATAACATCAATCTAGTGAGATCCATCAGCGACAGGATCGCTGTGATGTACCTAGGTAGGCTGGTCGAGGTGGGTGATACGAAAAAGGTTTTCCGGGATCCGAAACATCCTTACACAAAAGCGCTGTTCGCATCTGTTCCTCAACCAGATCCGGATAAGAAGGTAAAAATAGCTCTTGAGGGAGATGTCCCCAGTCCTGTAGATCCGCCGATCGGTTGTGCCTTCGCTCCCCGTTGTAAGGATAAGGTCGGGAAGATCTGTGACGATAAGATGCCAGAACTGGAGGAAAGATACGATAGAAGGGTTGCCTGTCATCTCTACGATTGATCGAAGCCATATCTTTTTGCGACGAAAATAGTTAAATAATGATTGGTCTTAATCGCTAAAGTGAACATGCCACTGTGGCTTAGAGGCATAGCGATTCCTTGGTAAGGAATAGGTCGCGGGTTCGACTCCCGCCAGTGGCTCTATTGTATCTATCCCAAAACTGATCTCTATCTTCGTTATCTTTTTCGATCAGAGTCTGAATCATATATCAGTCATACATGGAGCCTCTCTTTTTTGTTTAAAATATCTATGGATAACCTTCGAGGTGACGTAAGAAAGTGCCAATATCAGCGGTGAGAGTAGTACGAGTACTACCAATGCCACCGCCGCTCCTATAAATATGGTCGATAGACCGGCTGCAGACCTGAAGTCCAAAAGACCCGGGATGATGTAGATAGAACCTATGGTGACGCCAGCTGCTATCATGGACGCTGTGTAGATCTCAGCTCTCCATCTGCATCCGTATAGATAAGCCAAGAGAGAAGATAAAGGTACCATAAGGATCAGTATCCACAGGTCGGGGCGGAATAAGGCTATGGGTATGGCGAAGAGGGATATCGAAGACGCTTTAAGACAGGGATAGAGTTCAAATTCTATCACATCTACCCCTCTCAACCAGTCAGTGTACCTCCTGAACTTTTCCTTGATCCGGGTTGAAAGGTCAGTCTTACCCTTCGATAGATCTTTCTTGACTCTGCGGTAGTTCATCCACAGGTAGATCTCATCGTAAACCAGGGATGCTACGACCATCACACCCATGGACAATGAGGAGAATATGGTCACGGTCAATAAGTCCAACATCAACGCACCCCTTGCGGGGTCCCGTTCCATCACGTCCAACACGAACCCGTCTGGATACAGTGTCCAGAACGGTGAATACCGATTGTTCATCTGGAAGACGTAGTTGCCGTCTTCGGTGTCCTCTGGAACGTCTATCCTGAACCCTACTCTAGCAGATCCTCCGCTGTCGACCATCTTATATCCTTCTTCGAGTTCTATCCAGTCACGGTTTGAATCTACGTGAGTGTAAACCGAAGTCCTCATGACACCGTAATTGGTCATGCTGTGGTTCCCGTGTATAGTCTGTCCCGGTATGACCCTGGAGAACTCTTCATCTGCGGGTTCGGCTTCCTGACCAACACCGACTGAGATCGATCTATCCTCGCTCTGGTACATTGACGGAACCATCACCACCAGTGAGAAAGCTATGAGCAGTACCAGGAAAACCTTCCATGGGTGGACCTTATCGGCTTCCTCGCCCAAGATCAGACGTTTCAACTTTCCTTCTTCATCGTCATCCTTCTCTGGGAGGAGAAGTATCGTTCCGAGCATCATCAACCCTGCGGTGATCAGCGGTACCATCATCAGTATGCCACCGCTCCCCATGCTAGCCAGCGATCCCATGACGAGGTCACTCATGGATATCCATATCAGTCCCAAACGGGGTATCCTGAAAGGGGTATCACCGATGCTGATGACCCTGCCGAGTAGATCGTCTGAAGTTACAGGGTTCGGATCCGGGCGGTCGTTGGCGTCTCCCTGGGTGATCAGTTCTACATCTCCGTCCTGTTCTTCTATATCCACCACCCTGTGCGAGACGATGTCTCCGCCCCTGCTCCTGAACACGACTATATCGTCGTTTCGGATGGTATCTATGGAAGTCGGCGTCCACATCACGATATCGCCGACATCCATGGTGGGTTCCATGCTCTCGCTGGATACCACGGAGACCGGGGTTATGGGTTCTTCTCCTGCAGTGTAAGCCGTGACCCTGGAAAGAAGGATCAATACCATTGCGGCTAATATCAGGTTACCTAATACTTTCAAGATATCCAGGTTTATCGTGTACGTCCTGATGTCGGAGATCAGCTCTTTCAAGTCTCACCCCCTCCTTACCCCTATCTCTTTACCGATATAGGTGACGGTGAGCCCGACTATCATCAATATCAAACCGACGTGGATCCATTGTCTGTCCGTCTCTTCGGGTTCCGGTTCTTCCTCCTCGGTGATGGTGATCTGTACATGATCTGTTTCCGACCACTCATCACGTTCGTCCCTCACCCTGAACGAGATCTCGTGTTCACCCTGGCTCAGGGT
>PUNG01000014.1 GCA_003551675.1 Thermoplasmata archaeon | reverse complement strand
GATCAGATGGCGGTAAGAAAGTTGTTAAATGAAGTTTATGAAGTTGGAGCGCAGCATTATGATAGAGAGTTGTTCGATGAACTCATCCCTTTACCTGACGGGACAAGTTACAACGCTTACGTGATAAAGGGGAGTGAAAAGACAGTTCTTCTAGATACTGTGGATCCGTCCAAAAAAGAAAAATTGTTAAATAACCTCGAACAGCTTGGATCGGATCACCTCGATTATATCGTGTCGCATCATACCGAACAGGACCATTCTGGAAGTATACCCTTTATTTTGGAAAAATATCCTGAAGCAGAGGTTGTCACCAACCCCAAAGGCAAGAAAGCCCTTACTGACCATCTTCATGTACCAGAGAACAGATTCAAGGTAGTTAACAACGGGACCGAATTATCCTTGGGAGACAAGACTTTGAAATTCATGGATATGCCCTGGGTGCATTGGCCAGAGACCATGGTATCGTATCTGAAGGAGAAAAAGATCCTGTTCAGCTGCGATCTTTTTGGATCTCATCTCGCAACCAGTGATCTTTACGTACAAAATCAAAGAAAAGTTTACCTCTCAGCTAAGAGATATTATGCAGAGATAATGATGCCTTTTAGAAAGTCCATCAAGGATCATCTAGCCAAGATCGAGGAGATGGATATAGATATAATCGCACCGAGCCACGGTCCTGTTTACCGCGATCCAAAATTCATCTTGGATGCCTATGGTGAATGGGTGAAAGACGAAGTAAAAGAAGAAGTCGTGATCCCCTATGTTTCGATGCACGGGAGCACGGAGATCATGGTAGAACACTTAGTTGATCATCTGCAGAAAAAAGGTGTATCTGTACAACCTTTTAACCTTGCAACCACGGATATGGGGGAGTTAGCCTCTTCACTGGTAGATGCTTCAACGATTGTAATCGGTACTCCCACCGTGTTGGGTGGTCCACATCCTAAAGCGGTTTATACGGCACATCTTTTCGCTCTACTCAGGCCCAAGACTAGGTACGCCTCTCTCATAGGTTCCTACGGCTGGGGTGGAAAGACGCCCCAAACGATCAAGAGCATACTGAAAAGCTTCAAGGGTGAATTTTTTAATCCCGTGATGGTGAAAGGACTTCCAACAGAGCAGGATCTGATAGATATAGAGAAACTAGCCCACCGGATCGTAAAAAAGCAAGAGAACGACGAACTAGTGGTGTGAACCTAACATCTAACCTATAGTTATAAATAGGATTTATGAACATATGTTGCCAAGATATACATGGATGGTATCGAAATAACCGATCAAAATTTGTTTACCGACGAGGACGTTGAAACGGCCAAAAGTAAGATACAATCCGTCTTTAACGCAGAGGCGAATATTCTTTTACGGGGATATCAAAACCGTCTCGAAGGGGACGGCTTTTTGAACTCATATGAAGTGGAGTTTTACCCACAAGAAGACGGTACCTGGATACGTGTTAAACACGGCGCCACCATTTTGGGGCTTATCCTGGGCGTTATCTTCTTGCTCTTGGGCGTGATCATAGGGCTCATAATCATTTTATTGTGGTATATCAAGATGGATAGGGTCAAGGGCGCACTGAACAGAGCTTTCCCTCAATATCATGTACCCCCTGCCCAGGGATTTACCGCTCAGACTCAGCAACCACCTCAGCATCAACAGCCCCCTCAACAGCCTAATCAACAAACTGCAGGAGACATAGAGGATCAGAACAACTATCAAGAAGCAGAAGATTTAGACGAGTCGTAGAAGTAAAAGAAGTAAAAGAGAGTTCACCAACGGTTCGTTCACTATTTCTTAAGAACTTTATCGTTGGGACGAACTCTTTTTTTTACTTTCATCCCTACATCGTCTCCCCTTTCGACTTTTTCGACTTCCTCTCCTTGGATCTCCATGGATTTTACTTCCTGTTCAAAATCGGTGTTCTCCCCCTTAAATCGTATCGTATCTCCGATCTCGAGGGTTCCATCTTCTATCTTTATGGCCGCCACGTTCGGTTTTCTGAAGTACTTAAATACCGTCCCTACTTCTTTTTCCATATCAACACCTCAGTATACATAAAAACATACTTCGTAATCAATTTTTTGCTGGTCAAAGACGTATTCACTCAGAATAACGACCAGACTTGAATTCTTTCTTTAATTCCTTGAATGTGATGGGTTCGTTATTGAAAAGCCCTTCTTTCTTCACCGTTTTTATAAATTTTTCTCTTTCTAGTATCCTCTGTTTGTAAAAACTTTCAGCTCGTTTCCATCCTTTCTGGTCGTAAACCACGAATATGAGGTTAGGCTTATCGGTCACGTCGAAGTAAACTTGCAAAACATTTTCTAGAGGTATACGTTTTTTTGTTTTACTGATATCTGGATTGTATTTGATTATGTCCCCGTCTTCGAAGTGTAGTTCGTCCGTCAGTGATATGAGAGCGGAACCGTCCTTGTAGGATGCGTAGATGAAATAAAGGATCATCAAAACCGCAACACCGGTTAAAAGTATATCATTGGTGTCTCCTTTCCAATTGAGATAAAGGTAGACAACAAGGATACCTAGCAGGATGATGCCCGCGATATGCCTAAATATCCTTATTCTTCGTCTTCTCTGCTCTTTTTGGAGCAATTCTTGGTAATCATTTTGCCGGACTTCCATCCTCACTTGCCTCTGTTTTTGAGAGTATAGAAGAGTATAAGATTTAACTTTTCCGATTTTTAACTTTTTTCATCACGATACCGCTTTCTTTGTTTTTATAATAATCGTTGATCTTTCCTTCTCTAAAGAAATCTAATTTTTTGTAAAACTCCACAGCCTTCTCGTTAGAAGGTCTCACAATGACAAAAAAATTATCCACGTCCATGGCTTTTTGGACGGCTTCCATGAGCGAGGTTCCCACACCTTCAAGACGCTGTGTCGGAGAAACAGCGATGGAGACGATGATCCCGTATCCATCTCTTTTCTCACCCATGACGTAGCCCGTGACCTCATGGTCGTCATCTTCATGGACCAGGAACAGATCACTTCCGAGATACTGGTAAAAAACTTCATCAGGATATGGATATTCGAAACTATCCTTTTCTATCTTGATGACGTCTTCGAGGTCGCCTTTTTTACATTTTCTTATAGACATCTTTTAAATAATGACACTACTCTTTTTAAATATTTGCGGAAAAGAGACGAAACCACCCTAAAATTAATTATAAATAAAAAAGTTACACCTCCGTGAAACGATGAAAAGACCGGAACCTTTCAAGATAAAGATGATCAAAAATCTAAAACGTTTGTCTAAAGATGAACGAGAAAAGAAGATCGAAGAGGCAGGATATAACGTTTTCAAATTAAGATCCGAAGATGTTTTTATAGATCTGTTGACCGATTCAGGTACTTCCGCCATGAGCGATCAACAGGTGTCGGAGATGGTAAAAACGGAGCAGGCCTATGCAGGTAGCGACTCCTATTATATATTGGAAGAAGTGGTAAAAGATATATTAGGGTTCGATAGATTCGTTATAGTGCATCAAGGACGGGCTGCGGAAAATGTTCTTTTTTCTACTCTTTTGAAAGAGGGAGATTACGTTCCCAACAACATGCATTTCGATACTACCAAAGCCAATGTAAAACACAAAGGCGGAGAACCCGTTAATCTGGTTGTAGAGGAAGCTTACGATATGGACTCCAACACGGACTTCAAAGGCAATATGGACATTCAGAAGCTGGAGGAATTCATCCAAGAAAAAAGCATTGAGAAAATACCCATAATAATGCTGACCATCACCAACAACACCGGTGGAGGTCAGCCAGTTTCCATGGAGAACATAAAAGAAGTCTCTGAGTTGGCAAAAAGTCACGGGATCCCCTTCTTTTTGGACGCTTGTCGTTTTGCCGAGAACGCGTATTTCATCAAAAAGAGAGAAAATGGATACGAAGATAGATCTATCAAAGATATATCCAAGGAGATGTTTTCATATGCCGACGGCTTCACTTTTAGTGCCAAAAAAGAAGGCCTAGTCAATATAGGCGGACTCTTGGGTGTTAGAGACGAAAAGCTGCATGAAAAATTTAAAAACTTGAGCATAATCCTCGAAGGATTCCCCACATACGGGGGTCTGGCGTGCAGGGAGCTCTCCGCCGTGGCCCAAGGCATAATAGAAGTAGTCCAAGAAGAGTATCAAACTTACCGCCATCAACAGGTTGGATACCTTGCGGATCTTTTACTCGAAGGAAACATACCGATCATCGAACCCGCCGGAGGTCACGCCGTATTTGTAGATGCAAAACGTTTTTTACCCGATATACCTCAAGAGAACTTTCCCGCACAGGCTTTAACAACGGAACTCTACAAAGAATCGGGTATACGCGGCGTGGAGTTGGGTACCAGTGCTTTCGGTGAGCTGGACGGAGAAGGGAATATAATACCTGCCCAGATGGAGAACATGAGACTGGCGATACCAAGGAGAGTGTACACCTTCAATCAACTAGAGTACGTGGCGCATTCGATCCAAAAGCTTTACGAAAAGAGAGATGAAATAAAGGGATTAGAGAGAACCTACGCTCCGAAACTGCTCGGTCACTTCATGGCCGAGTTCAAGCCCTTGGAGTAACCCGTTAGGGGCCAAAAAGGATAGATTTAAATAATATCGGTCGCAACCTCTTAAAAGGAAGTGTTCCAACCATGTCCAATAAGCCCATGAAGATGTGTTTAATGGTTACTCTTTCCTTTTTCTTGGTCAGTTTATCTTTTATGCCTATTTCATCGGGCGAGAACACTCTAGAGGATATCTCAGATCTAAAAGAGAGGCCGATTCTTTTTGGTAACTATACCGATGAGGGGGTAAAGTTAGAGTGGAATTTTTCTTTAAGTGAAGAACGGATCAGAGGATTCAGGATATATAGGAGTTTGACGGCTTGTTTTAAATTATTGTACCATGAGGTGGAAGGCGACTCTTACGAATATTTAGACGAAGACGTAGAGAAGGGAAGAACGTACCATTACTGGATAACCGCCATGATCCAGGAAGAGGAAGAGAGCAAATTTTCCGAAGGTTTAGAGTTATGGGTGGAGGGTCAAAACGTGCCCTTACCTCCCAGAAATATAGAGGCGTTTCCAGGCGATGAGAAAGTTAGATTGAGGTGGGATAAGCCACTTGACTGCGGCGTACCTCAAGATGATGAGATGGGACATTATATACTATACAGAGAAAAGGAAGGCACGGAGATATCTAGCGTTTATCCTGGGAACGAAGCACAATCATGGCTCGACGAGGACCTGGAGAACGGCAAAGAGTACACATATCGTTTGAAAGCCCAAAACATCGTGGGTAAAAGTGAACCCACGGAAGAAGTAGTCTTCACGCCCACCGCCGATCTACCCGAGCCTCCAAGACCCGAAAATTTTAGAGTATTTTCAGGTGTCAATGAAACAGAATTGACTTGGTCCGCCCCTAACGAGGATGAGGATGTTGTTGGATACAGAATTTATAAAGAAGGCGAACCTCTTAAAATCGTTGAAAGAGACACAACTTTTTATGTAGATAAGGATGTAAACCAAGGAGAGAATTATAGTTACTCGATAGCCTCCATGAACGTCGATGGAAATGAGTCGGTGACCACAAGGAACGTAACCGTTTTTGTTTATCCTGATGCGGAAAGACCAGGGTCTCCTTCGGATCTACGTGCGGAAGGATTTGATGAAAAAATAAAATTGACGTGGGATACTCCTTCCGATCCTAAAGAAACGGTTGGCTTCAACATATATCGAGGGGAAGCCGAGGATGACCTCAAGTTCTTGGCCAACGTTCAAGATGGCTATGAATTCATGGACGAGGATCTAGAAAATAAAAGGGTCTATCACTATGAGGTGAGAGCTGTGGACTCTAACGAAACACTGGGGCAGCACTCGGAGATGACGCACGCAGTTCCCCTGGAAGAGGAAAAAGAAGAAGGTATATCCCTGTGGACCGTGGTAGGATTTGTGATCATAATCGCCATAGCTATCTTATCCATACTCACGGCTCTTAAAAAACGTGAACCTAAAGGTCCATTAGATAAGATAAAAAAGAAGAAGTGATCAAAGGTCTCGATTTTTTCATCATTCTAAGTCGTGGAATTGCACTTCATATCTTTTGTTAGGTGATGGCGAAATACGCAATATGATATCTTTTTTTAGGGAGTAGTACTTCCTTCTTCCTCTCTCTCTCGAAGAGACTATTCCGGCCTTCTCCAATTTTTCGAGGTGGTGTTTTGCCGTTTTACCGTCCATCCCCACTTCTTCCATTAACTCGGAGACGTACATATCTCTGGTAGATAGTTGGTGAAGTATTTCCAAGCGGGCCTTGGATCCGAGTATTTTTAGAGGGTCCATCTTATCAAGTATAAAACTACTAAGAATGTTTATATATATTAATCTTTTGTACTTATAATGTGATAACATGCCTGAGATACCGAAAAAAAACGAAGACAAAAAAAGATTGGTGAAAGAAGGGGACTTCGAGCACGAAGTATATCTGGACAAGTTGCAGATAGCTGACTTTCTGGAATCATTAGCAAAACAGATGAGAGAAGGCGATACGGTAACCATCAAGACCGACGACTGGGAGCTGCCTTTCACTTTCAGAGAACCCATCGAACTCGAGATAGATTACGAAGGATACGGCGAGAAAGAACTAGAGATAGAGATAGAGATGAAAGAAAAGAGAGACGGGCAAGCGCCTACGGTCTCCTAAAACCCTTTTTTTACTTTTTTTGAAGAACAACTAAGAGTACACCGACTACAAATTATAAATACCCCCTGCAATTAGTCGCACCCGCACAGGTAGGTGTCTCATGGAAAAAGAAAAAGCTCGGAACCTTTTGTTAGAAGGTATTGAGCAACACAAACGACGTATAGCGTTCATATCCATCGGCATCATTTTGTTTGTTGTTGTGTATTACAACTTATTCAGTTTTTTAGCTCCATACGTAAGTGTTTTTGAGTGGATAAGCGACGGATTGGGAGGTCTCAGCCCGGACATGAGGGCCGCATTAGGTATACTTTTGCTAGCTGCAACGCTCTGGATGACAGAAGCAGTTCCGCTCTACGTAACTTCTCTCGTTATTGTGATCTCCCAGGTACTTTTTATTCGAGAGGAGACCGTTTCTGCGAATGAAGCTTTAGCTCCTTTTTTCAGCCCGATCATCGCTTTGTTTTTAGGTGGTTTCGTTCTTGCAGCGGCTTTGAGTAAATACAAACTCGATATAAAGATTGCAAGGGAGATGCTCAGAAGAGCGGGGAAGGCCCCGAAAAACGTTATGCTGGCTTTGATGGGTATCACTGCATTTTTGTCTATGTGGATGTCCAATACAGCAACGACTGCGTTGATGGTGGCTCTGGCTTTTCCGATCTATACTCAAATACCCGAAAAAGAGAAATTCAAGAAAGGACTCATTTTAGGCATCCCTTTCGCAGCAAATATTGGTGGAATGGGAACTCCTATAGGCACACCTCCCAATGCCATAATAATGGATGAGTTGGCGAATCCTTCTACGGATATCATCGGGGTGGAAGCCATCAACCTTACCTTTTTGGATTGGATGCTTTTAGCTTTACCTCTAACTTTGATAATGCTCGTTGTCACCTTTTTGATACTGTACATCTCATTCAAACCCAAAACAGACAAATTGAAAGTGAATTTTAAACAAAAAACAAACCAGGGATACTCGAAGAAACAAACTTTTGTTATGATAATCTTTCTTGTAACCGTATTACTTTGGTTGATGTCTTCGATAGAAACCATCGGAGATATATTTCAACACTCTGGTATAATCGCTCTGATACCTATAGTGGTTTATTTCGCTACGGGCATTCTAGACAAAGACGATCTAGCTGATCTTAACTGGGATGTTCTATTACTAATGGGTGGAGGGCTTTCACTGGGGAATGCATTAGACGCTACCGGACTGGCTGAAGTGATAGTCGAAACCATCCCATATGGTGGGTGGGGTCTGCTCTTGATCATAGTGGTGTTCGCGGCTATAGGTATCATACTTTCTACATTCATGAGCAATACGGCGACAGCGGCAATGATGGCTCCGATAATCATAGTGATAGGGTGGGATCCCGACGTTGGTGCACCACTGGCACTGATGGCCGCCGTAGCGCTAGCCTGTTCTATGGCCATGGCTCTTCCTGTGAGTACGCCGCCTAACGCTATAGCCTACGGCACTGATGAGATAAAAGTAAAAGATATGATCATCTACGGTACGATAATTGGGATTATTGGGATCATCCTACTGATGATAATGTTCGGGTTAGGATTATTCTATAATCCTTTGTGAAGTAACCAAGTAGTGCTGCCCTTACAAACTGTCCGACAGCCCCTATCTCCAAGTCTACAATTTTTCGAGTTCGCTCATCACACTTTTTTTAACGTTTTCAGGAGTGAATTCTTCCAGATGGCCAGGGACCTCGGCCACGGGTATTTTACTACCTAAGAACTCTAACATGGGCTTGGTCTTTTCTTGAAACTCTTGAAGCCTTGATCTGATTTTCTCTTCGGTGTCATCGGATCTCTGGATCACATCCACACCACACTCTTTACATTTTCCGTCCTCTGGCGGATCATATTTTAGGTGATAGACTTTTCCACAATCAGGACAGATCCTTCTTTTGACCGTTCTTTCGATTATCTTCTCGTCTGTATTACGCACCCAAACTATGAAATCTATTTCAAAGTCCTTTTTTTCCATGATCTCTAAAAGGTATTTAGCTTGGTCTAGAGTTCTAGGATAGCCGTCCAATACTTGATTCCTATAATCTTTTTTTCTGAAGTACGACTCGAATAGTTCGTTGGTGATATGGTCGGGTACGAATTTACCTCTATCCACGAAATATTTAGCTTTAAGACCTAGGATGATGTCCTCTTTTTCGGTCCCTATCTTTTTGGAGATCTCCTTGTCTGACACGAAGCTTTCTTTTTTATCGTCCCATAACTCCGATATGTCTCCTTGGTGATCGAATTCGTTGGCCTTTTTTAGGTAGGATCTAAATATGTCTCCTGTAGAGAGTTGTTCTAGATCGTATTCATCAACCAAAACATCTATCCTCGGCTGTTTTCCAGCACCGCTTTTTCCGGTGACTATTGCGTTATCGACATCCTTTGGGGCATTTTCAAACATGATTTCCCGAAGGCCATAGATGCCTATATATTTAATGATTTTTGAGACGATCCGAGAAACCACGGTTTTTCGGGAAAAATATATATAACGAGTACCCTTTACGTTACAATATCAAGATAACACCCTCCCACCCCCCCCTTACTAATTATCAAGCATTTACGATAACACCCTCCCACCCCCCTTATCAACCATCTATTTTTGAATAAAGACTATCTATTTTTGGATAAAGTATACTCTCTCATGTAAAGAATGGTCTCTCATGTAAAGAATGGTGGGGCCGCCGAAATTCGAATTCGGGTGCCTACCGCCCCATGGTAGAAGGATGGACCAAGCTACCCCACGGCCCCATTCTGAAAAATATTTTCAATTAATACTTCATCACATCGTCGATGAGATCTTGGTGTGACAAAAACATCCTCCGACAGCAGTATCTATCTATGCCTAAGTCGTCTAGGACTTCACCTGGATCTTCACCTTGTTCCAATCTATCTTTGTATACCTCGTAAACGTTCCCTATCACTTTGCCACACGTGAAACATCTTACAGGGATCATCATGTGATATCACCTCACCTGTAAGACTTCTGTCTTCTCGATCTGGCTCCACGTCCCATCGGTTGTTTTGGTAATTTTCTCCTTGGGTCAGAAACCAGTAGACTCCTGTCGTATTCCTTGAAGAGTTCTTCAAGTTCTGGATCTGCAAAGTATTCAACGAAACAGTTCGCTATGGCGGTCCTGGCAGCGTCGGCTTGTCCCATTATGCCTCCACCTTCTACTTTTACATCCACGTCTACGTCCTTCGACCTACCGCCTACGAGTTGGATGGGTTCCATGACTTTTAGGCGGGCCATCTCGGGTGAATGTATCTCTAGAGGCTTGGTGTTGATCCTAACTCTGCCTTTACCGGGCCTGATCGTGGCCTTAGCTATCGCTTCTTTTCTTTTTCCTGAGCGGGTAACCGTTTTTTTACTTTCATCTTTTTTATCCGTCATGCTTACACCTAGAATTTAGCTCCAAGATGTTTGGACACATCTTCAAGGGTGATGCCTATTTTTCCTTCGGACCCTTTCACATCAGGCTCTACTATCTCTTCGTCCTCTAACTCCGAAGGCACACCGATATATGCACGCAACCTTTTTAATGCTTTTCGTCCCCTTGGTTTTTCCCGAGGGAGCATGCCTCTAACGGTCCTCTTGAATAATTTTTCGGGTCTCTTGGGTATCTTTGGAGCGTTTATCTGTTTTCCCCTAGCTCTTTTCTTTTCGTATTCCTTTAGGATGTGTTTTTTGTTTCCTATTATGAATATTTTTTCGGAGTTCACTACTTTGATCTCCTCGCCATCTAGAAGCTCGCTGGCAATTTGACTAGCTAGCCTTCCTAAGACCTTACCTTCTGCGTCATAAACTTTCATACTTCATCACCTCATCATCTTTATTCCGCTGCCTTCAGGCTCTCGTTCTGCCAGCTCGCGGATTTTGAGGTACTCTCCGCCAGCTTCCGATATGCTCTCTTTTGCGCTTTTACTGGCCTTGAATGCTCCAACGGTGACCTTTTTTTCTAGAATCCCTGCACCCAGGATCTTCCCAGGTATCACTATGGTGTCTCCGTCTTCAGCGTATCTCTGGATCCTTGAAAGGTTTACCTCAGCCCAATTTTTCGAGGGTTTCTCTAACCTTTCCGCTACGTCTCGCCAGATAGCTGCGTCTTTTTCTCTTGCCTGATCCTTTAAGTCTTTGATCAGGTTTACCAAGTTTGGATTTGTTTTATATTCTATCGTCATATCTGACTCCTCCGACACGGGAAAGGAAAATATAGTACAATTTTCCTCAGTATACGTGCTTTTAAGAGTATCTACACCCAGTGAAGGGGGTTGGTTATAAATTTTACTCCCGAACCTCTGCCTAAACTATATGTAAAGGCGAACTTATCATGGATGAAGATGAACCCTGAAACTACCATCGAAGAAGAAGTCTTGAAACGCGTCAAACCAGACAAAAGTGAAAGAAAAAAGATAGAAAGGGTGTGCCAGGAATTTTTAGGCCTGGTAGATGATCACCTAACCGGTCCAGAAAAACCTAGGTTGGTGGGGTCGGTATCTAAAGGCACGTATCTCAAAGATCCGGACATAGACGTATTCGTAAATTTCCCTCTTTCTACTTCTAAAGAGGGGATGGAAGAAAAGATATTAAAACTTGGAAGAAAGATATTGGACGAGCCAGAGGAAAGATACGCTGAACATCCCTATATACACGGCTTTTTCCAAGGTTTCAAGGTGGATGTGGTTCCGTGCTATGACATAGATGATATATCTCAGATGAGATCCGCCGTAGACAGAACGCCGTTCCATACCGACCACATCATAGAAAATCTATCCAAGGAACAGAAAGACGAAGCGATCTTGATAAAGGCGTATCTGAAAGGCATAGATGCCTACGGGGCAGAGGCGAAAGTGTGGGGTTTTTCCGGATATCTATGTGAACTTTTGGTACTACACTACGGTTCCTTCCGCGAAGTACTCAAAAATGCAAAGGATTGGAGGCCCGGGAAGACCATCGAACTGGTAGAGGGTGAAAAAAATTTTGACGATCCTCTGGTAGTCATAGATCCCGTGGATCCTGAGCGGAACGTTGCTTCACCGGTTTCCATGGAAAAATTCGCTTTATTCGTTTTATCTGCCAAGCAGTTTTTGAAGAGACCTGATATCAAGTTCTTCTTTCCCAAAGAGATCAGCTTGAAAAGTGACGAAAAATTATATGATGTGTTGGAGAGAAGGAGCTCAAACTTTTTAGGATTGAGATTTTCTCGGCCTGATATCGTGAAAGATAATCTCTACCCCCAGGTTCAAAAGTGCATCAACAAACTCGAACATCAATTGGTGCACAAAGATTTTGATATCATCCATACAGACTACTTCGTAAAATCTCGTAGAATATTATTGCTCTTCGAGACCGAGCAGCGTGAATTAACGGGTATCGAGCAGCACAAAGGCCCTCCTGTATGGGTCAACAACACTGAAGACTTCATCGAGAAACACGGGGAAGAAGTATACATACAAGACCAAAGGCTTTGGGTGGACAGGGAGAGAGACAAAACTGAGATAAAAGAAGTCATGAAGGAGATAATGAAAGAGGTTGACCTGGGAAGTGATATCAACCCTTTACTACCTGAAGAAGCCGAATTTATAGAGAACGAAAAGTTAGTGGAAGAGGAAAAAAAGGCACTGAACGAGTTTTTGGACAGGACCTTCCCATGGGAACGCTGATAGTCTAGATCACCTGGGTCGATCTTTTCAGCTCTTGCAGGTTTAGTCGTACATCTCCTTTGAATATAGAAGAACCGGAGACCAATACGTTAGCGCCGTTCTCCACCACTACTGGTGCCGTTTTTGGAGATATGCCGCCGTCCACGGATATATCTATATCGCATCCTAGATCATCCACGGCTTTTCGGACCTCTCTTATTTTAGGTACCATCTCGTGCATGAAACTTTGTCCACCGAAGCCTGGCTCTACAGTCATTATGAGTACGAGGTCAACATAGGGTAAAAATTTATTTGCGCTCTCGAAAGGGGTGTTAGGTTTAAGACTAATACCAACTCCTGCACCGCTTTCTTTGATCGTATCTATCACGCTCTCAACATCTTCCACCGCTTCGATGTGGAAAGTTACCATATCTGATCCCGCTTCTACGAACTCATCTATGTACTTTTCAGGTTCTGAGATCATCAGGTGTGTGTCAAAAACATGTTCACTCTTACTCCTTATCGCCTTTATCACACAGGTTCCGAAGGTGATGTTGGGTACGAAATGTCCGTCCATCACATCTATATGAAGCCACTCCGTGTCTTTTACCTCTTCAACCGACTTTTCTAAACAAGAAAAATCCGCCGATAAGATGGAAGGAGATATTTTTATTTCGCCTTTCAGACTACTCATGGTCTTAACTCCTATATTCAAACGAATCCAAATCTCTTTTTCCAGAGAAACGTGAAGTTTTTGAACCCATCGCTCAAAGTGCGTATCTTAGCCTCACCTTTCCTTTGTCTGTATTCGATGGGCACTTCGTCGAATTTTAGATCTTTCTTTATGGCCTCGATCTTGATCTCTTCGGAAAAGGGCATACCGTCGCTGGTAACGTTCAAATGCCTAAGAGCCGTTTTTTTGAAGACCCACATCCCTGACTGAGAATCGTTGATATCCGTTCTGAAAAGAAGGTTCATCGTCGCTTTAAGTACCCAGTTCCCAAATCTGTGCAGCCATCCCATCACATCGGAAGAAACGTTGGATAGTCTGTCCGTGCTTATGAACTCGTATCCTTCCTTCTCTATCATAATCACTATTTGAGGTATCTTGTATGCGGGATAAGTACAATCTGCATCCAGCGTTACGATTATATCGCCTTCCGCTTCTTCAAAACCAGTTTTATAAGCCCTTCCGTACCCTCTTCTTGGCTCATCAACTACCCTGGCTCCCTTTGAGCGGGCTATCTCACGTGTTTTATCAGTGGATTTAGTATCTACGATCAGTACCTCATAATCCTCATCGGAAAGAGCAGCATTTATCTCATCCATCACAGCCCCGATGGATTCCTCTTCGTTCATTGTGGGTATGACTACAGATATCTTCATCTACTCGAACACATACTACGGTCCTTTATAATTATTTCCTCAGGAGCCACAGTATTTTTTTGGTATTCCAAAACCTCAAATCATAAATACGAATAGACCTATCCACAGTTGAAATCGATCAGGATGTGTTCAAAAATGCTGATGATGGCACCCCAACAGACTGCTCAACATATTAGAAACGTAAGAGAGGCGATGAGTCGTTCCATGGAAAAGCTAAGGGAGAGAGACGAGTTACTCCTGATGACTCCAGGACCGACGGAGATACCTCCGATGGTAAGAGAGGCCATGGTTCGCCCTATAGAACATCCATACGCGCAGAAAGAATTTATTGAATTTTACCATTCTCTAGAAGAGAAACTTCAAAGGATATACGGTACAGAAGACGATATGGTGATAGTTGGAGGTGAAGGTATACTGGGTCTGGAGGCGAGCATGGCCTCTTTATTGGATCCAGGCGACGAGGTCCTATGCATCTCCAATGGTATCTACGGAGACGGATTCAAAAGATATGTGAAGATGTACGGTGGAGAACCGACAGTATGTGGTTTCCCATACGATGGTCCCATACTCATGGAGGAATTGGAGCATCATCTTGAGCAAAATGATTTTGATGTAGCTACCATGGTCCACTGTGAAACACCCACAGGGACTTTAAATGATCTTGATATGATATTGAAGCGTTTGAAAGAAGAATGTATCGTTACCGTTGTAGACGCGGTATCTTCGATAGGGGGAGTTCCCGTACCCGTTGAGAATATGGATATATGTATCTCAGGGTCTCAGAAATGCTTCAGTTCTCCTCCCGGTCTGACTCCTATCTCCATAAGCGATGAAGCCTGGGATATGATCATGGACGATAAAGAGGATAAAAGTTTCTACACCAGCCTAAAAGCTTGGAAAGAGACATGGCTTGAAAATGAAAGCTTCCCATATACACCTTTAGTTTCTAACCTCTACGCACTAGACGAATCGGCGGGATCGATAATCCGTGAGGGTATACCCTACGTTTATGCAAGGCACGAAGACGCCGCTAATATGTGTAGAAAGAGGGGAAAAGATATGGGGCTCGAACTATTCCCAAAAGAAGAAGAGCTTTGTTCAAATACCGTTACCGCGTTTGAAGTGGAAGGTAACGCTGTCCAGATACAAAAACGATTGAAAAAAGAGCATGGTATATTAGTGGCTACCGGTCTCGGAGAAATGAAGGAGGATATCATCAGGATCGGCCACATGGGTTTCAACGCCAAGAGAGATAAAGTGAAAAGAACCATGGATGCATTGGAAAAAGTCGTTAAATAGATCGCCTACCGTAAAACTTTTAGGGAAGGAAATAAAAGTTTAGGTAAAATAAGTAGGAGGAAACAGATGAGGGCTAAGAAAGGGAAGATCAGTTTGTTGATCGTTCTGTCCACCATGTTGGTAATCTCTTGTTCTATCACCACTGTAGCTCATCCTCCACACTACGATCACGACGAAGCCGAACTGAATCTATCCATGGTGCATGCATCTTTGAATCTCACCTTGTCTGAGATGGTATCCTCTTTAGAATACAATCTGCAAGTCAATTATTCACAGACTTACGAAGTGGATAAGGAGGGATACGGGTATGGCTTCATGAACGGAACTTATGAATATAATAAGTTCGAGTTAGCCTTCGAAAAAGAAAGGATAATAAGATCTGACTTGAGTAACGTACGTAGGTTGATAGAAGAGATAGATGATGACGTACCCAGTCATGTATACCTCAGGAGATACTACCTTCCTTTCTATGACCTCTCGGCAAATCTAACATCTTTTTCGGAAAATCATCACAGCTTTCTTTCGAACTTGACTCGAAGTATAAACACTTTCAACAGCATCTCAGAGAACGAGACCGCCGATCTATTTCACTCTGACTTGATGAGAGGGATCGATAACTCTTTAGTAGCGTTGGAACGGATGGAAGAAAGTTTGGACCGTGCCGAGTTCGATATAGTAGAAATAGAAGAGAGATTAGGCGAAGACCTTTTTGATTTTAGTGAGTTGAGGGAGAAGATAGACGAATTGAGGGATCTGATAGAAGAATATAGAGAATATCTAAGACTTTTCATAGATCTTCAGGAAAAGTTACCTGCCTTTTTGACTGCAAGAGCACCTAGAACAGTTCATCCTGGGCAAAGGATAAAGGTCGAGGGCGTCTATGTTGGAGGATTTTTATTCGAATTAGATGCACAGGATCACGAGTTGGAAGAAGGTCCTATCTCAGAAGATCTGAAGGACACATTCATAGAAAAAGGTCGCCCCATCGAAAATGCTTCCATCCGCGAACAGGAAGAAGATCTGATATGGCTCATAGAGTTGGAAGGAAGGAGGACCTACAGGATAGAAAGAAAGTCTTTACTCGAGATGGACACTTTATACGTATATTTTGATGATGAGTTTCGCACGACGGAACGGATCACCATATATTTAAACGGTAAAGAGATCGGCCATAACGAAAGCAGAGCCGACAATTACTACAGATCCCAAGTAAAGATACCTTGGGATTTATTCTCAGAAGACGGTGATTGGCAGTTAAATCCAGGGGATGAGCTCGAACTGAAAGCGGTTTCTGATGAACAAAATATAACATCGACCGTAGAAAATGTGACGGTAAGAAAGTGGCCTACCGAGATAGGATTGAGTTTAGAAGAAGAAAAGAGAGGATATTTCGATGAAAACGTCAGTATCAAAGGAGAATTTATCACCGATGCACCCGTAGGTTTTGATACGTTCAACTTGACCGTATCGCCGATAACCCCGATAAATAAAGATGTCGATAATTTTACATTCCATATGTCTTTACACACTGGGGAGTTAGATTGGGGTGAAAACGAAGTCGATGTAACCTACCAAGGGAACGAAACCATGGTGGGTGCGTCTGAACAGATCGTTTTTGAAAAGAGCATCCCTACGCTTTTGACCATCGAATCGAACAAGGAGGATGAAGACCTAGAGTATTTAGAGATAGAGGGTCAGCTTCTGAACGCATCTTCTCAACTGGAAGAAGGCTTGGAAAGTAAAGAAGTGGTTTTAAAAGTAGACGGAGAGATATGGGATGATTTTACTACCCATGGTGAAGGGAAATACAATTTTAGTATCAACGTAGATTCGCTACAGGGAAGACAAGAACTCTACGTTTATTTTGAGGGCGACTTGATATTCAGAGAGTCTAGCTCCGAGGTATTGCGGATCAGTGAAGACGTGATACACGGTGAAGACGATGAAGACGATGAAGACGACGACGGTCTTATTGATGGTATAGTCCAGATGATCATCGATAATTTTGGAATCTTCCTCCTTTTGTGCATGATAATCATCATCGGCTTGGTCATCTTTTTCTTTCACTGGAAAAAGAAACGACCATCATCTGCAACCGAGGAGGCTCAAATATATTCTTCAGAGGGAACCCCGGAGGGTGTTGAAGAACCGGTTCAAAGAAAAAAGGTTCCCTCTCTTCAAGCCACTTCAGAAAGAGAGATTTCCTCGATGTATGGAGAACTATTGAGAAGGTTGTATGCCGATAACATATTATCTGTGGAAAAAGGAAAGACGCATCGAGAACTTGAGCGAGAATTGATCTCGAGGACCGGTCTAAAGGAAGATATCAGCAACATAACCTTGATATTTGAAAAAGCCCTTTTCAGTGACCAGTTGGTAAGTTCTTCCGACCTACAGGTATTCAATTCTTCTTTGAAAGAGGTGGAGGAGGAGTTGCTATGAAAGAGAGTATGAAAAAGATCACAGTTTATGTCGTCGTGATCAGTGTATTTGCGCTCATCGTTTTCTTGTCGGTAGCGGCACCTATCTTGATGAACAGCGCCGATTTCAGCATATATAATCCAGGATGGAACGGATGCAGCGATCTTGCTGTAAGAACGTCAGAACTGGGAAGGATCAGGCCCAACATAGAATTGGCCGAAGGAAAGAGTACTGAGATCACTCAGCGGGAGCTGACAGGATATGATGTCGAACCTTATGATACCAGCATATTGATCATCGGCCCTGATCAAGAGTTCACAGAAGGCGAAAAAGAGTTTTTAGACGATTTCCTAAGAGAGGGAGGTAGATTGATGTTAGCGGATAGTTATGGAACTGGAAACACCTTACTTGAAGGACTTGACACTAATTCTTCTTTTTACTCTGATCCTGTTTTGGACTTGGCCTTCGACAAGGAACCTCATTTCGGCATAGCCTATGATGTTGAAGAACATGAATTGACACAGAACGTTTCTCACGTGATGTTGAACAATCCCACGGGTATAGATAAGGACGAAGAAGCCGTCTCGCTGTTGAACAGTTCAAGGGCTTCTTGGATGGAGAGGGACGGAGAAAAAATCAGGGAAGGGCCGTTCCCCTTGCTGACCGTCGAGGGCTACGGCGAGGGTGAACTCATACTGGTTTCAGATCCTAGTCTATTTATCAATTCGATGAGAGACAAGATGGATAATGATATATTTGTCCAAAATATGTTACTCTATCTTTCGGAAGGAAGAGAAAATATGATATTCGATGAGAGCAAGCGAGAAATGAATTTTGTTTACAGGATGGTTTATACAGGAAGTTATCCCGGACGGACTACAAGCGCTCTCATAGTGTTGGCGGCCATGGGCGTGTCGATATCGATCATATTTCCCGAGAGTAAAAATAATCTGCTCGAAAAGGGAGGCGATCTATTACTATTCTTCTCGAAAGAGGAAGAAGATGAGATGGACCCCATGACAAAAGTGTTAAATAATCATCCCGAATGGGATAAGAATAAGCTTCAGATGATAAATGATAGATTCATCAAATCAGGAAATGGAGATGGAGAAATTGAAAGATCTAGATGATTATAGGACTAAATTTGAGCAGGTAAGGGGAGAGGTAGGAAAAGTCATAGTAGGATACGAGGAGGTTGTAGATGATTTTTTAGTGTGTCTTATCACCGGAGGTCACATACTCCTCGAAGGGGTCCCAGGGATAGCTAAGACCACAATGATCAAAGTCTTCACCAAAACGGTGGGTCTTGACTATGAAAGGATACAGTTCACCCAGGACATGCTTCCAGCGGATATCTCCGGCCATTACTACTACAATCAAAAAAAAGGTGATTTCGAACTCAGGAAGGGACCGATCTTTGGTCAAGTGCTCATGGCCGATGAGATAAACAGAGCACCACCTAAGACACAATCATCACTTATAGAGGCCATGCAGGAGAGACAAGTGACCATAGAGGGAAAAACTCTCAAACTTCCAGAACCTTTTTTGGTGATAGCGACACGAAACCCGATCGAAACCGAAGGTGTGTATCCATTACCCGAAGCCCAGTTGGACAGGTTCATGATAAAGAGCGAGATGGAATATGTATCTCCGAGTGAAGAACTCGATATGCTGAGAAATAAAAATGATGGAGTAGAAAAGGAGCACTCAAAGAACGAATTAGCCCGGGTCAAGACAGTGGAAAAAAACTTTGGTCATGAGATCGAAGGACTGCACCAAGAAGTCTTTGTTTCTGATGATATTTTAAAATACATTCAGCATATAATCTTGGAAACTAGGAATATTCACGACTTGGTTCTAGGTGCGAGTCCCAGGGCCGCGGAGCAGATGCTGTATGCTTCTAAAGCCTATGCCGTAATCAAGGGAAGAAACTATGTGATACCCGACGATGTGAAGGTAGTCAGCGAAAAGGTCTTGCCACATCGATTGATACTCTCGGTGGAAGCCGAACTGGAAGATGTAAATGAAAAAGAGGTTTTAAAGGACATATTGAATAATAGAGTTGAAGCTCCGAAAGGCGGTTTTAAAAGAGATTAAAACTTTGCCTCTAAAAGTACGTGGAAGGGAAGGATCATCAGCAATCCGAAACCAGCTAACAGTAGGGCTTGGGGTCCCTCGTTTCCCGGGGCTAGGAAAAATTCAAAGATACCGATGAACATAGGTAAGAGGTAGAATAGTAACAAGGTTAGAACTATGTATGAAACTGCAACAGCGACCCCTTTGTATTCTATTTTAAGGTCGGTATAAGATGAAAGTACAAGTACCCAATATATGAAAAAAGGTAGTACGAAGCTCAGAGAGTAAATGATGAGAGAGCCCCATTCGTCCATACCTCTAGTTGAGATAACAAAGGGAACGTAAAGTGTTGAGGCACAGAGAGCAGGAAGTCGTAACCAGTCCTTCTCTTTGTAAATACTGAACGAGATCGAAAATATAGGTATGGCTATAAGTAGAGAATAGACGTGACTGGAATGGTATAAGGTAGAGAAGATCACCAAAATACCCATGGTATGTAAAGCTATGTCTTTGGTATCTAGGTATTGAGTTCTATCAGTGCTCATGTTTTTTTCTCCTCCCACTCTTCTAGGATCATGAACCCTTCTTTTCCAGGATGGAGTTCAAATATCGCGGTTTCAAGCTTTCTTAAACGGTACAGTATCTTTTCCAGTTTTTCGTACTCGGTATAAGCCTTTTCCAAGATCTCTTCGTCCACTTCTTTTACTTCGTACCAAGGGCTGAACGGCACAACCAGCCAAACGGTGTGCTGCATCTTTTTTAGATGTTCGACGGCCTTTATTGTAGCTTGTGGATTCATCTCTAGATCGGAGATTATGATCACAAGTTTTCTATCTTCTCCTGCACTCCTGAGCTGATCTGTCGCGGAGATGATACCTGCTATATGATCCTGTTTTGTTCCTGAAACGAATCCACTGAGTTTTTGAGAGAAAATTTTTTCTTTGTCGTTCAAAGAAGAAAGGTCCAAAGAATCCTGATACCGTTCAAGAGTGATATTCTTATGTTCGATGGCTCCCGGTAGCTCGTTCACCTTTTCGTATAGAGTTCTAAAAGCTATCTTTTCTGATCTGGGCTCTTGGTGAAAACGGACTTCTTTGTGGTCGTAAGCGGTCATGCCTATGTCGTGTCCTAATATCTCGAAGTTTTTCAGTATCTCTAGAGAAACGTAGATGGCCTGTTCCTGCTTGGTCTTTCCGTCCGGTAGTCTTCTTCTCATGGAGGGAGATGTGTCCAAAAGTATGTGAGTCCCTACTGGAGCAAGTTTTTCATAGACTCTCGTCATCATGGTTTGAAATTTGGATAGGGACTTCCAGTGTATGTCTCGAAGGGAGTCTCCAGGATGGTACTTTCTGATACCCTCGAACTCGTTGGATTTCGAAGTGAACTGGATAGTACTTTTTACAAACTCTTCTGTGTGTGTTCTCCTTGCATATGTTTGTGCTTTCTTTATGGCCTCTTTAGAACTGTTCACGATGAGTTCCATATCGATATGATGTACTACGTGTTTTTTGTAGATCTTGAAAGGATCGTAAACCCAGGTCTCAAAGTTACCTATATGTTGATAACCTCTACTTTTTGGTACCACCTTGTAATCAACATGGGAATTTGTTTTCATCAGATGTTCTTTTTTTCTTTCCTCTTCAACGAGTTCGAATTCTTTTTCGTTCTTCAGCGAAACTACTATGGGAAGGTCCTTTTCGCTTTTTATCATATGCGTTGTTTTAAAGGCTTCGTCTACGGTCTTATTTCCTTTTGGTATCTCATCTACGAATTCCAAAGAAATTTTATTTACCTCGTACTTAGCATAGAGGAACAAAGAGAATAGTGAAATCCCCAACAGGCCGGTATATGGTACTCTAAGGAAAACACTTATAGACAATAAAAAAAGCGGCATGAGCATCAGGAATTTTCCTCTTTTACTGAGTTCGATTTCTTTTACTTCGATCAAACTACCCCTCCCGAACATCTACCCAAATATGCGTACTCCTGTAGACTTCCTGGTCTCTAAGTAAAAAGAAACTAACTTTATATGGATCGTCACTTGACTGTTCGATGGAAAAGTTGATCCATCGGTTCCACTCTTCTTCATGATCTAAGGTCAGCTCGGTGTGTCGATAAGTGTTATTCCTTGGGAGCGATACATTGTGATCCTGCGGTATCTCGCCCAACCGTTCCATGTTTTCATAATTTCTCTCCACATCCCCCAAACCGATGCACAGGGTATAATTTACTGTCTCGTGCTCACGGTTAATCGCCATGACTATAACTGTGCCGGTTTCGTTGACCATGAGCTCGGATGGATAATCATCGGCCATTCCTCCGGGACCAAGGATACCGAACTCGGTGAACCTCTCTCCAGTCCTGGGTGTAGTCGCGATATGATAACCTAAAGCACCTGAAACCACCAACAATCCTATGGTAGCTACCACCAGAGCTTTGTCTATCGTATCGTAATCTTCCCAGTCAGGAGTATTCACTTCGAATTCTATACCAAATTTTTCCTCGCGGGGGATGGAATTTCGACGGAGATAAGCCAGGATAGAAAAAGTAAAGATGAATAGTGATTGTGAGTACAGGATGGGCGTGAGGCTGATCTCCCATACGTAATTCAAAAGCAGACCTATGAGTGGTGTTATGGCTATGCTGAGACCGAAGGAAAGAGCTATCCTTTCGATGTGATCCAGGGGCTCTTTTTCAGGGAACAAAAAAGATATCAGGACGTAGCCTGGAAAGAACAGGATGAAGGGAAGACCTAAGATAGTTCTAAAGGCGCTGTCAGGCATAATCGCTATGAATAGTATGAGCAAAGCGGTTATACCTGAGACGAATATCAGGTCCCATGGATTATCCCTGATCTCTATCTTCAATTTCGTAAACTCCTATGATTTAAGATTATCAACTTCTTTATAAATCATTTCGTTCCTTTAGACCTCATCTTGGGAAAAATGATATAAACGTGGTTATCTATAACAATCTGGTAAAGGTGAAAAAGATGGCTCAAAGGATATTAAGGGTAGATATGGATGATCTGAAGGTCAAAGAGGAAAAAGTGCCAGACAAGTACAAAAATTTAGGCGGGAGAGCTTTAACGTCTCAGATAGTGGCGGACGAAGTACCCCCTAGGGCTCATCCCCTTGGCCCGAAAAACAAATTGGTCTTTGCACCGGGCATAGTAACGGGAACAGGCTCACCGAACTCAGGAAGACTATCCGCTGGAGGAAAATCTCCACTGACCGGAGGCATAAAAGAATCGAATGCAGGGACTCCGTTCGCCAGGGGCATAGCTCGAAAAGGTATAAAAGCGATAATAGTGGAAGGAAAAGCGGAAAAGGACAAGTATTATCTCTTAAAGCTGGATGAAAGCGGAGGGGAACTTGTAGATGCTAGAGAGTGGCTGGGAAAGGGGCTTTACCAAGCCTTCCAGGAACTCCACGAAGAATTCGGAGAGAACATCGAGATCGCAGGAGCGGGTATAGCTGCGGAGATGGGAGCTTCCAACGCAGGTATCGCTTACACAGACCCGGAAGGTATGTCTTCTAGATATTCTGGTAGAGGAGGTCTCGGTGCGGTCATGGCCTCTAGAGGTCTGAAATTCGTAATGGCTGAAGAGCCCGAGGATAACAATGTCGAGATAAAAGATGAAGAAAC
Source organism: Thermoplasmata archaeon (assembly GCA_003551675.1). Classification (GTDB taxonomy): domain Archaea; phylum Thermoplasmatota; class Thermoplasmata; order Halarchaeoplasmatales; family Halarchaeoplasmataceae; genus Natronoplasma; species Natronoplasma halalkaliphilum. Next base: position 5,245 of record PUNG01000014.1, on the reverse strand, counting down.
GTTCAAGGAAGGTAAAAAGAAGCTAGCTAAAGCGCTAGCTGAACACGACGTCACAAAAAAAGATGGAGCCCTATATACATACGGGACTTCCGTTCTGGTAAACATAATAAACGAGAGTGGAGGTCTACCCCAACGGAACTTCTCCACGGGCAGCGACGATATGTCCGCTGAGGTCTCTGGTGAAAAGAAAGCTGAAGAGATAAAAAAGAGAGGAGGTGTAGAGTCACACAAGTGTAGCCCCAGCTGTATCATAAAGTGCTCTGAGATATGGACAAAAGAAGACGGAGAAGATCCAGTTGGTGTTTTGGAATACGAATCCGTCTGGGCACTTGGGCCCAACTGTGGTATCTACGATCTAGACACCATCGGCGAACTCAACAGAGCATGCAACGATCTGGGCTTAGACACCATAGAGATGGGTAACACAATCGCGGTGGCTATGGAAGGCGGTTTATTAGACTTCGGAGACGGCGAGAGGGCATTGGAATTGATGGATGAGATACGTGATAAAACATCGTTAGGTCGAATATTAGCCAACGGGACGGAGTTCACCGGAAAAGCCTTCGGTGTCGATAGGATACCTACCGTCAAAGGACAGGCCATGCCGGCTTATGATCCCAGGCCCATCAAGGGCATAGGTGTAACTTATGCCACGACCCCTATGGGTGCTGACCATACAGCGGGTTATGCGATAGCTCCAGAGATAATGGGCGTAGGTGGAAAAGCGGATCCCTTCGACACTAAAAAAGGTGAATTATCCAAGGGACTGCAGCAGGCAACAGCGGCTATAGACAGTTCGGGTTACTGTTTGTTCATCGCCTTTGCTATCATGGACATCGACGAAGGTATGGAAGGTGTGGTAGACACGGTGAACGGAGTTTTAGGCACGGACTTTTCTGTGGAAGATGTGATGCAGTTCGGCCAGCAGGTACTTGAAACAGAAAGAGAATTCAACAAAAAAGCGGGCTTCTCTAAGGAAGACGATAGATTGCCAGAATTCATGAAAGAAGAAAAACTACCACCACACGATGTGGTGTTCGACGTGCCCGATGAAGAACTAGATTCAGTCTGGGAGGACTGAACTCCCTTTCTCTTGTTTTTTATATGAAAACCATGTCTAGAAAAGTGAAGATCAAATTGTTCGCGCAGATCAGCGAGGTCGCAGGTAAGAAGGAATTAGAGTTGGAAGGAGAAACCATAGGGGATCTTTTAGAGAGACTTGTTGAGGATATAGTAGAGCTCGAAGAAGTGCTCTTCAAAGAAAAGAAGGCAAGGAGTTTAAAAGAAGATATAATAATCCTCAAAGAGGGTAGGAACATCGATCACCTAAAAGGTTTAGATAGCGAGATAGAAGAAGGAGATAAAATATCTATATTTCCTGTAGTAGGAGGAGGATAGATTCCAAAGCGATAAAGGTGTAACAGTAGTTCTCTACGGTGGTCTCAAAGATAAAGTGAACAGACTAGATGAAGTGACTGGATCCATCGGAAAGATCACGATAGATACAAAGGGCGAAACCACTATCGAGGGCATACTCCGTCTGTTAGGCATACGAAAAAAAGATGTGAGCCACATATTCCTTAACAGGGAATACTCGGATCTGGAAAGAAAGGTAAAAGATGGAGATAGATTAGCTCTTTTTCCAAGAGATATGGCCCTTCTATACAAGTGGTATTTTCCTAAAAAGAAGTGAAAACAGATCAAAAAAGTGAACAAAAGCTTGTAAGAAAATGCTTATGATGGAATTCGACGGCGCTTGTAAAATTTTAAGGGCAGTGGGGGATACGGAGTGGTGATCAAAAAAGACGGAAGGATAATAGATGAGTTGGCGGGCAGTGTAAAAAACATGAACGATATAACGAACAATAGGGTCGAATACTTAGCACTTGTGACTACCTACCTCTCTGGAAAAAGGCGGTAAAAGTTGCCAACGAGATGAACGTATCCTTCGAGTGGATCGAGAGAGGAAAGAACAAGAGGGCGGATGAACTCAGTAGAAGGATGATCCCTCTATAGTTCATATATCGGCTCGTATTTTTTTTGTAGGTAGTCCAGGTGATATTTTTCGTTCAGGCCTTCTCCAGTCAACCGCTGAGTCATCTCTTCAGATCGATACATCCTGCCGTGTCGATGTATGTTTTCTCTCAACCAGGTCCTCAACGGAGTAAAGTCACCTTCGGCTATCTTTTGCTTCAGATTCTGTATCTCCTTTTCGGCGGTCCGGAATATTTGAGCCGCGTACAGATTTCCCAACGCATAACTCGGGAAGTAACCGAAATCTCCTGTTGACCAGTGTATATCTTGGAGCACACCCTGCGATGCATCTTCAGGTACTTTATCGAAATACTCCTCCATCTTGTTCTCCCATACAATTTTTGTTTCTTCAGGCTCTATATCGTCTCTGAACAACCCCAGTTCTATATCGTATCTGAGTGCTATATGAAGGTTGTAGGTGACCTCGTCGGCTTCCACTCTGATAAAAGTGGGCTTCACTCGGTTTATCCTTCTGTAGAACTCGTCCTTAGAAACATCTTTTAGTGCAGAAAAATCGTTGCATAGTTTGGAGAAGATATGATCTAAAAATTCTTTGCTTCTTCCTACGAAGTTTTCCCACATCCTGGACTGTGATTCATGATATCCCATGGAGATACGTTTTCCAAGAGGGTGGCCGTACCATTCTGAAGGAAGTCCTTGCTCGTAGAGTGCATGGCCGGTTTCATGCGTAAGACTGAATAAGGAGCTTAAATTTTCCTCAGAATACCTGTTAGTTATCCTTACATCGTCGTCCATACCCATGGTGAATGGATGTACCGCTTTGTCAAGTCTTCCGTGTTCATAGTCATAACCGAGTTCTTTTGCCAGTTCGCGACAGAATTTTCTTTGTTTTTTTATCGGGAATTTTTTACCTTCGAATACTCCTTTACCTGGTTCTAGCTCCGCGGCTAGTATGTCAGATACCATGGAACTGAGTTCTTTTTTCATGGGCTCGAATATGCCGTCGATCTTTTTCGCGGTGAAGCCGGGTTCGTAGGCATCGAGATGTGCATCGTAAGGTTCGTTTTCGTAGCCGATATACTCGGCGACCTCTTTCTTCAACTCTACTTGCTTTTCTAGGTGAGGCAAAAAATGTTCAAAATCCGAGCTGTTCCTGGCATCTTGCCAAGCAGATTGAGCCATTGTGGAAACCGTGCTCATCTTTCTTATGAGTTCGTCCGGCACTTTGTACCTCCGCTCAAAGTCCCTGGTCATCTCTCTCACCGCTGCCTTTTGTGTTCTGTTCAATTCTGCTTGTTTTGATTCTTTGTTCAACTCGTCGATACATCTTTTCGTTTTTTCAGATGTTAACAGTTTGTGATAGATACGGGACAACTCGGCTTTGCTCTCGGAACGTCCTTCTACAGCACCCCTTGGCATGTAAGTTCTTTCGTCCCAAGCTAAAAGATAAACAGTTCTTTCGATGTTGCGCAGTCTTGTTGAGATATCCAATAAGTCTTCGTAGGTTGACATGGATATAAAGAAAAAATCATGCGTTATAAAACTAACTGTCCCAAATAGACCACAAATGTTTACTATCACTTCTCTAATATATCACTATGTATGAAAGAGTCGTCATACCCACGGATGGGTCCGATGTTTCATTACAGGGAGTCAAAGAGGGTCTGGAAGCCGCAGAAGCATATGGTATACCTGCGCTAGCTATATACGTGATCCCACCCAGCGCCCTATCTGGTCTCGGGAGTAGACATAGATTCGAGGACTATGATATGGATATGGTGGAGATACTCAAGGAGCAGGAAAAGAAACGAGGGGAAAAAAATCTTAAAAAGGTAAAAAAGAGAGCAGATAAGTTAGGGGTCGAACTCGAAACCATGATAGATGAAGGCGTTCCTTATGAACGGATAGCCGCAGAGGCCGGCGAAGGCGATATAATCTATATCTGCTCACATGGTAGGTCAGGAATCAAATCGTTATTTCTCGGTAGTACCACGGAAAGGCTGCTAAAAAAGACAAAGGCCACGGTAGCGGTGGTAAAGGCCAAGTAAGATCGACTCATCTCCATATGTAAAGTGTGATCAGGACACGTTCTAGGTTTAAAGTAGAGTAAGATGAATAAGCGCTTCTGCTGTCTGGAAGATCTTCCTTACCACGTACCTCTTCTATGTCAGAGATGAAGAGGTTCGTAGATCCATGCTCCGCTTCCACCGCAAAGTGATATCTGCTTATCTCCCAAGCACATCTTTTATATTGCCCCTTTATGTCCTGTTCCAACTCCGTGAGGTCATAGAAAAGATTTTCACTATCGCTTTTATTTTTCAAGTAAAGATAATTTTTTATCGCGGTGTCTACAGTTATGTTATCGTAGCTCACGCGCTCCTCATACGCTCCTTCTGGACCGTGTACTTTCAGATACCCGGTCTCTTCGAGTTGAGATCGGATCACCGCGTTCTGTATATCCATGACCGATTCTCTTTCGAATTCGGACCTTCTAGGCTCGCTCCTGTAGGACAGACTGACTGATAAGCCCTGAAAGATAAAAAAAGAAACTACGATGATCATCACCGTTAGGATACAGGCGTCCATCACGCTCAGAAAACCGTCTTTTTCTTTTCTCCGGACCCTTTTAAGTTTTTTTTCTACATCTCCCACACTTTCACCCCTAACTCACCTATACGGATATCTGCAGTTCCGTCCACCAATAGAACCGGCCCGGTGTAAGAACTCACGTAAGACCTATCGTTTTCGTAGGTGTTCCCGAATACCCATCGGTCTTCGCTCTCCGTATCGTTTATCGTTACGCTGAAGAAGTAGTTCGTATCGAAACTCAGATGTTCCAAAAGGGTCTCATGATCTAGGTCGTTCAATTTCTCCGTGGAGAACTGTCCTGTCATGAGCCTGTTTTTTTCTTCTTTCACTATCTCTGGATGCTCTTGTATCTCTCTTTTGAGGTCGAGGCACATCTCGTCTAATTCGGCTCTTTGTATCTCTCTCCGGTAGTCAAGAAATGACTGGGATACCATGGCTATGAAAACAGTGATTATCAATATCACGACCAGTAGGACCGGCCCGTCTAGGAAGAAACCGGCTATCCCTTTTTTATCTTCTTTGAGCCTTTTCTTCATGAGATCATGGTTCCTACTAGCTCATAAGATTAAATTTTTTCCTCATATGAATCTGGGCGTGTTTTTTCTGTACTTCAAATAGCGTTCAGGCTCTTCCAGCTCATCCATGACCTCTTTTTCCTCTT
>PUNG01000157.1 GCA_003551675.1 Thermoplasmata archaeon | reverse complement strand
TATGGTTTGTGTGGTAGGAGAAGATGGATCAGGGAAGACCTCCGTCCTTACCAGTTTCGCAAAAGAGATGGAGGAAGAAACTAACATATTTTATTTCAAAGTTAAAAAATGGCACAGTAGAATGCATTTTTGGACGATCTTGGCACGATTTCTTGAGAAAACAGGGCAATACAGACTCTCTTCTTATCTGTATGCACCATATCACACAGAGACAAAGGAAGTATTGACAAACCTACGAAAAGACTTGAAGTCTATATCATCACTGTTTTTGATCGACGATATCCACCTAAATAAAGATATTCAAGATCTGGTAAAAAAATTGGACGAGTCGAAAGGACTCGCCTCGATGAAAGTGGTAACGTCCGCCGAGGACGACCAAGATGGATATATCAGATCTATGTTTAAAGAGAAACAGTTATTCCGCTTAGAATCTTCGAATAGCCTCAAAGAAAAAGTTAAAGATTTTTACGGGATACCTGGAAACGAAGACCCGCTGGATTCTGCATTGAAAAAGCATATAACTCCAGAGGAATTTCAAGTACTCGCCTTACTATCGATATTAAGAAAACCGATCAGGAAAAAAGAGTTATCTAGACTTGAGTCGGTGAACGAGAACATAGTGAACAGTCTTCTCAACACTCCTTTATTGGAAGTAACGGTAGACAAAAAACCCATCATCCATCCACTTATAATGGAGAGGATATCGAAGTTGTTAGATGATGATTATGCTAAAAAATTACATAAAATAGCTTATAGATATTACAGAGCGGACCCCATCTCAAAGGAATTAGACAGTTTAGAAGAACTTTATCATATATCAAAAGAAGGTGATACTGACCTCTTCGAAAAAAGAGTGGAAAAACTGGGTGAAAAAATTCTTTCGTCCGGATTTAGTAAATCGCTGTCTAGCATTATCCATGAGTATAAAAAAGAGATCGACGAAGATAAAAAAATACCTGATTTCATAATATTTTTAGAAGGAGTAGCATACAAAGCCATGGGAAGATCAAAACAGGCCGTAGAAAAATATAGAGAGGCCTTAGAACTAACCCATGACGTAAAAGTGGAGATACAATCTAGGCATGGGATAGCAATAATAAAAGAGGAGGAAGGAGATTACGACGAGGCCATCTCCGAATATCAAAAAGCTATAAAATTGGAGAAAAATACAGAAGCAGACGCAAAAAAGAAAGAAATGTTTGGTATATCCCGGATCAGGGTAAGTTCATTGTTGAACGAAAAGGGTAAGTATGAAGAAGCAAAAAATAACCTTAAAATAGCTATCAATATTTTAGGAGAAGATAATCATTCTCTCCTCACCTCAACCCATTTGATGTTAGCCAGGATAGAAAAATCTGAAGGTGATTGGGAAAAAGCTGTGGAGCACTTCGAAAGAGGTCTGGACCACTGGGAGGAGATAGACGAGACCTATCAGCGCGTAGGGGGTCTAAAAGAGATAGGCGCATTATGTACAATCCTGCGTGAATTGGATGATGCGGAGGAACATCTACGAGAAGCGGTGCAAACATCGGAAAAATTTGGATATTGGCATCTGAAGGCGTCGGCTCTTCTATCCCTGGCCGAATGTTATCTAGAGAGGGGGAAATTCGATAAATGCATCGAAGTCTCTCAAGAAAGTCGAGAACTTCTAGATGAACTTGAAGATGAGGAAGAAAAAGCTTTAGCTCACTCCTTACTGGCGAAGGCTTACAGTATGAACTCCCAAGAAGAAAAATCGGAAAAAGAATTAACAAAGGCTATCTCAATCTATCAAAGGCTAGGCTCTTCATATAGACTGGGGTTAGCATATTTTTCCATGGCCAAATTACAGGAAAAGATGGGGAATAAAGAAGGTATAGCAAAAAATTATCGAAAAGCCATACTTTCATTTTCAGGTAGCGGGGCAAGTTGGATGGCAGAAAAAGTTGAAAAAGAGATGGACACCATCCCGATCTCCATGTGAATAGGCGATAATATGGCAAAACTTAGTAAAGATATGATGGAGGGATTTGTTTTCAAGAAAAATATCCATGACGATAGAGTTGTGATGGGGCCGGCATACGGTGAAGATGCTGCAGTAGTGAAGATCGGTGATGAATATCTGGTCGTTCACTCCGATCCGATATCAGGGGCGGTGGAAAACATTGGAAGTTTATCTGTTCATATAGCGGCAAACGATATCGCTGTTTCCGGAGCCTCACCCAGATGGATGCTCCCTACTTTACAATTCCCCTCGAAATATAAAAGATCTAAGATCAAGGGAGTTTTTGAAGACATATATGAGACCGTGATGGATCTTGACATAAACATAATAGGAGGGCATTCTGAAACAGTTGATGCTTTAGACCAACCTTTGCTAACTTCCTGCATGATGGGAGTGACGAAAAAACCTGTATTTACAAAAGGAGCGAACCCGGGCGATAAGATAGTCCAGATACACGAAGCAGGCCTAGAAGGTACATGGATATTGGCTTCCGACTTTGAAAAAGAGTTGAAAGAAAGAGGCGTCCATGAAGAGATGATAAAAAAAGCACTAACGCTTCAAGAAGAGATAAGTGTGGTAAATTCTGCACTTTCCATAAAGGAAAAAGTTAGTTCCATGCACGACCCGACAGAGGGCGGGATTATCCAGGGCCTATACGAGATGGCGCAAGCATCGGAAAACAAATTCGTTATAGACTCCGAACCCATGGTTATGCAAACAACCGTAGATATATGCGAGGCTCTTAGGATAGAACCTTTTAAATTGATCTCTTCTGGCTGTTTGTTAGCTACGGTACCAAAAAACCATGAGTTGGATGAGGGGAAAGTCATAGGGAAAGTGGAAAAGGGGGCTCCTATGGTAAATTTTATGGGAGAAGATATCGAGGAAGTACTGGAAGATGAACTGTTCAAAGCTCGTCGTTTTTTGAATCATGAGTAAATGCCATGGACCAAACATAATGCTTTAATTCAAGCATGTTCATAGGAAAACGATGAATAAGAAAAAGGCGTTGAAAAGAGTAAATTATTATTTTATCACGGACGAAACTTCAGAGACACCGATGGTTGAACAAGTAAGAACCGCGGTAGAGAAGGGCGTCAAAATGATACAGTATAGAAAAAAAACAGGAAGTGATCTTGAAAAACATAAAGAAGTTAAAATTATCAAAAAAATTTGTGGCAAAGATTCTCTCCTGATAATAAATGATCGTGTTGATATAGCCCTCATCGGAGAAGCGGACGGAGTACATCTAGGGCAGGATGATCTTCCCGTTGAAGAAGTGCGTGAACTCTCTGATGACTTACTTATCGGAGTTTCTACCCATGAACTGAACGAGGCTTTAGAAGTCCAGGATACAGTGGATTATGTGGCTGTTGGCCCCATCCATAAAACCACTACTAAACAAGATACTGCCGACGAATTAGGGATCCAAAGGGCAAAAGAGATCGCTAGATCCGTAAATGTACCCACCGCCGCCATAGGTGGTGTGGAGGTGGCTGACATCCCTTCGTTGGTAGAGGATTTTGATATGATCTGTGCAATTTCAAAGGTCACTAGGAAAGGCGATCTGAACAAAAACATAGAAATCTTTGAAAATAAGATAGATGAAGTTAAGAGTGGATATCATGAATGAAAAAAAACTCTCAGAACTCGGAGAGTCTGGATTGATAAAAAGTATAGCTGGGATGTTAGAGTACTTTGAAGACGATGAACTATTCAAAGGGGTAGGTGATGATTGTGCTGTTCTAAAAGAAAAAGATGCCAAAGAATATACTCTTCTGACCACGGATATGTTGGTAGAGGGGGATCACTTCGATCTTGATTGGCAGGACCCGTGGCAGATAGGTTGGAAATCGATAATTGTCAACATTTCAGACATCGCGGCCATGGGAGGTTTACCAAGATGGGGACTTATCTCTATAGCATTCCCCGATGATATAACAGTACCGTTTGCGGATGAGCTTTTTAAAGGGATGATCTCCGCTTCTGAAAGATACGGACTCAACCTTATAGGAGGCGATACGACCCACGGCGATAACCTTGTTATCAATATCGCATTGATAGGAAAGGTCGAAGAGAGTTATCTTTGTTTGAGAGGAGACGCAGAGGTAGGAGACTTGATCTGCGTCTCGGGAGATCTTGGTAAAAGTTGGGCGGGTCTCGAGCTGTTTCGTAGTGGCAAAAAAGGTTACACGGACTACTATCTGAAGCCCGATTGTAGATTAGAGTTTGCAAGAAAAGTAGCACCACACGTGAACGCGATGATCGATGTGAGCGACGGACTTGCTTCTGAGGTCACCCATATTGCAGAAGAGAGCGGAGTCGGTGCCGAAGTGGAAAAAAGTAAGATACCCATCTCGGAAAAAACACTAAAAACTGGCAGATCACTGAACAAAGACCCCATGAGTTGGGCACTTTCAGGAGGAGAGGATTTTGAGCTCATTTTTACAGTACCACAGAAAGAACTGAAAAATATCGATGGAGATTTTACCATAGTCGGTAGGATAATCCAAAAAGGACTGTATCTGATGGATGAAAAGGGTAAAAAGATGAAACTGGAAGGTGGATATGACCACTTCAGTTGAAAGAAAGTATTTCAGGATAGGTCCGCTCTTTTTTTCAGCAGGTATGTTTCATAATTTCTATCTTCCCAGAATTTTACAGCCCTTTCGTTTTTGGGAGATACGGTAAGTATAGAAGTTTTAACGCCTTTGTTTTTGATCCAAGCCTCCGCTCTATCTAGAAGGGCGGTACCTATGCCTTGGCCCCGTCTTTCTTTTTTTACGAAAACGTCCAAAACCATCCCTACATCTGTAACTTCGAATATATTCAATCTCTCTCTTATCACCACGTTGAGAAAACCAACTAGTTCATGGTCTTCAGCAACAAAAGTAGTCATATTTTCTCTCTCTAAACCTCTCTCAACAAATTCCATCCAATTTTCCTTGGCGTTCTGAGAAAGATCGTAGCCAGGTACTATATCTTCGTGCATAGTAGCCAATTTGTACCACATCTCAGTTATCTCCGGTAGGTCTTTCTTTTCAACTTTTCTGATCTTGACAGGCATTTTCTCACACCTATATCAGTAGATAACCTATTTGAAGATGATGTTTTTGTTAGAACGACCCGCAAAAAGGATAAAATTATAAATACACCCACTCATTAAAGAGGAGCAGATAGATAGTTGGAGGTATAAAAACATGGCAAACGAGAAACCACATCTGAACCTCGTGTTCATAGGTCACGTGGACCACGGTAAGTCTACGCTGGTAGGACGAACTCTGTTCGAAACTGGAGAGATCAAAGATCACATAATCGAGGAATATAAGAAAGAAGCTGAAGAAAAAGGAAAAGGAACTTTCGCTTACGCATGGGCGATGGATCAACTTGCAGAAGAAAGGGAACGAGGCATTACCATCGATGTTATGCACAAGCGGTTCGATACTGACAAGTATTACTTTACCATAATCGACGCACCGGGCCACCAGGACTTCGTTAAGAACATGATAACAGGTACTTCACAGGCTGACGCCGCGGTGTTAGTCATCTCGGCTCCCGAAGGCGTTATGGCACAGACCAGAGAACATACATTCTTGGCTAGAACACTGGGCGTGGATCAAATAGTTGTTGCAATAAACAAGATGGATGCTACAAAACCGGAATTCGATGAAAATAGGTTCAAAGAAGTCAGAGACGAAGTAACTCAACTTTTGAAGTCCGTAGGATACAAAGACGAACAGTTCGATGTGATCCCAACCAGCGCCCTTAAAGGCGATAATATAACTAAAGCTGGAGAACAGATCGGTTGGTGGGATGGAAAGAGTTTCCTTGAAGCTATAAATAACTTCAAAGAACCAGAAAAACCCGTCCAGAAATCACTTAGACTGCCGGTACAGGATGTTTATACCATCACAGGTATAGGCACAGTGCCCGTCGGTAGAATTGAAACAGGTACTATGCAGCCTGGTGACAAAGTGACCTTTATGCCCGCTAATGTCAGCGGAGAGATCAAATCTATTGAACAGCATCACGAGGAGGTACCAAAAGCGGGACCTGGTGACAACGTAGGATTCAACGTGAGAGGAGTAGGTAAAAACGACATACGAAGAGGAGACGTCTGTGGATCTGCAAACGACCCACCTACCGTAGCGGAAACATTTACAGCCCGGATAATCGTTATCGATCATCCAAGTGTAGTCACTGCAGGGTACACACCAGTATTCCATGCGCACACCGCACAGGTAGCCTGTACATTCCTAGAGCTACAGAAGAAACTAGATTCAAAGACTGGAGAAGTAAAAGAGGAAAATCCGGATTTCCTAAAGACCGGTGAAGCCGCGATAGTTAAGGTGAAACCCACTCGAAACCTATCCATAGAAACGGTTGAAGATTTTTCCGAGTTGGGAAGATTCGCCATCAGAGACATGGGTAAAACCGTAGCCGCGGGACAAGTGATAGACATAGAAGAAAAGAAGATGTAAAGGCGATCTCTACAGAACTAACCACAAAAACCCTTTTATACTATTTCTTTGTGAGGTAAAGATACATGGCACAGAAAGCGCGAATCTCGTTAAGCGGAACTGATCCAGAAAGCATGGAAAACATCTGCGGGCAGATAAAGGCAATCTCAGAAAGGACTGGAGTAGAGATGAAAGGACCGATCCCTTTACCTACGAAAAAACTGACAGTCCCCTGTAGAAAATCACCCGACGGAGAAGGCAATGAGACCTGGGAACGCTGGGAAATGCGTGTCCATAAAAGGCTCATAGACATCGATGCGGATGAACGTGCTTTGAGACAGTTGATGCGAATCCAAGTTCCTGATGAGATTCATATCGAGATAGTCCTCAAGAGCTGACTCAGAGACTAAAACAACGATTTTTTTTGAGTTTTTTATCAAAATTTGGATCATGGGTTCACTTTGGGCCCAAATATCAGACCGGGAGATCGCGACCTTTGCATCTACATGAAAGCCTCTAGCTTTCATTCGATTCACGGAATTAGATTCCGTGTAAAGGTTGAGGCCGCGGGTTCAAACCACAAGGAACGAGTTCCTTGCGCTCACAACTCGTTGACGATTTGTTCGTCCCGCTGAGGCTCTTTTCTTCTTACAACCTAACCACAGAATCAGCAAAATGCTTAAAAACAAGAAAATAATCCCTATCTCAATCAAGCTCACTTTGGGCCCATAGATCAGACCGGGAGATCGCGACCTTTGCAAGGTTGAGGCCGCGGGTTCAAATCCCGCTGGGTCCACTCCACTGTGTTTCGTGTCTCCATCGTGATTTGAAAATATGTGGGAACACGTTCCCACTACTCAACAATTTCTGGCGAAATTGATTCGTCCCGCTGGGTCCACTAGGACCATCAGGATGCGCAAGCGTTCTTATGAGTCCATTTATTTTATAGTGGAAGATATAACTCATGGCCAATTCGTCATGTCCTCCACTGCTAGTTAAGGACATATCTAAATTACAGAAAGCATATGTCCTTAACTATAATATGTCATTCTTTGTTTAATCTTTCGATGGGAGCATATTTAAGCGAAAAAAATATCGAATAAAATCCGGATAAGAAAGCTACCATCGCAACGATTCCAAGAACCATCCTGAATGACCAGGGTGTATCAAACATCAATGTCATACTAAATGTAACAGCTATCCCTATCACTAAACAGATAACTCCACATATCAAACCAATTACGATCCTTACTTTTTTATTCTCGTCCATAGATAGGCATAATATCATCAAATATAACTCTTTTTGATGTTTTGTGCACAGTCGATCGTCAGACATTTACCATCGATCGCTCAAAAATTCTTCAAACATATCATATCGGAGCTTTGCCTTTCTTCCATCAGGATGATGAAAAACTATACCTTCAACATATCCTTCTTTTCGGGCCTTTTCAAAACTCAAGCCGTGCCATTTTGAGTAAAAGATGGGGATCAAACCTTCCTTGAACCATCGTTTGATAGAATCTAGGGTGTAGAAAAAATCGAGATTACAATTTTCCTGAGCATTGTTGAGATAAGAGAAAGAAAATTTGTCCGAAAAGTCCTCATTCCTTTCGATATTCATGAACAGATAATTATGAGTTGGC
>PUNG01000123.1 GCA_003551675.1 Thermoplasmata archaeon | reverse complement strand
GAAGAAGCTGTTTCTCGGCACGAAAAGGCGTTGGAGATAGCGGAGGATATGGGGGACATAAAGAGTGAGATGAGAGCCAGGGCTCGCCTTGGAAAAGTCTATCTTAATACAGGCGAACTTGAAAAGGCTAGAGATCATCTAGAGGAAGCCGTAGAGACTTACCGAGAGTTAGATGAGAAAGTGGAGATCATCGATTGGAAGAGTCATTTGAGTGAAGTATATCTTTGCCTGGAAGAGACAGAAAAAGCATCTAGATCAGTAGAAGAGGCCCTGAGGTTAGCCAAACAGCTGGGCTCACTTTACAGGGAGATACAAGGCAGGTGTGTTTTAGGTATGATCTTGAGGGAAAAGGGTGAAAGACAGAGAGCTCTAAAAGAATTTAAAAAGGCTTTGGAGCTCGCAGAGGAGAAAGGCAAGATGGTGGATAAGGTCAAGATATTGTACGAGAAGTCACTTCTTTTTGAAGATATGGGCGAGCTCGGCAAAGCAAAAAGATATGCCATGGAGGCCATGGAGTTATCTGAGAAGATGGACTTGAGATACATCTTCAAAAGATGTAATGACCTGTTAGCTCGTTTGGAATAAAACTATTTAAATCAGGTTTAAGAACATGTTCTAACTTTTTTTTAATATGCCTTTATGGGATAGGGGCAAAGGATACAGATGTTTCTCTACAAAAGCAGATGTAAAAAAGGTATCGCGATCTTTGTGATCTCTCTACTGGTTTTAAGTTTGGGTTCTAACGTTTTCGCTGTCGCATTGGAAGGCGAAGGACCGGGTAAGCATCATCGAAATGTATTGAACGCCGAAGAGATCAACGATTGGCACGAGTTAGATGATATCAGGGATGACCTTGACGGAAACTATGTTCTTGGAAACGATCTGAACGAGGACATGGAAGGCTACATGGACTATAACGATCCTGATACGGACGGGTGGGACCCGATAGGTGAAGATGGTGATGAATTTACCGGTAGTTTTGACGGTCAAGGGCATGTGATAAGCGATCTGTATATCAGCCGAGGTTCCGAAACAAATGTGGGATTATTTGGTTATGTAGACGGGGGCACAATTCAGAATTTAGGTTTAGATAGTATCGATGTCACCGGAGATAAAAACGTAGGGGGTTTAGTCGGCCGGAACCAAGGTACTGTTTCGAACTCTTATGCAAGGGGGGAAGTCGGTGGAAACAGTAAGTACATAGGCGGCCTTGTAGGTTATTGCATGTATGGCGGAATAGTCGAACAGTCTTATTCTGATGTGATTGTAGAAGGCGACGGTGCTACTCAAGTCGGTGGGCTTGTCGGTGAACACAGGCAAAAAGAATCAGAGATCAGAGATTCTTACTCTACCGGGGATGTGAGCGGAGATTCATCTGTAGGGGGTTTGGTAGGAAGAAACTCTTATGATGCTACTGTAATGGATTCGTATTCTACAGGACAGGTTTCAGGGACCTCCGGTGGTCTCATCGGAAACTTATTCTCATCTGACGATAATATCTTTGATTCTTACTGGGATACTGAAACGAGTGGAATAGATACCAGTGCGGGTGGAGAAGGCAAAACCACTTCTGAGATGATGCAGGAAGGTACGTTCCCTTGGGATCATACGGATACATGGGCCATGGCGGGTTACCCACAGTTACAGTGGCAGCACACTACCGAGATAACTACGGTGGAGGAACTGCAGCTCATGAAACTGGATCTTGATGCTTGTTATACGCTGATGAACGATCTAGACTTTTCAGAACACGTTGGTTGGGAGAACCATGGACTGATCTGGAACCATGGGGCGGGATTCCAGCCGATATCTACTTTTACTGGTACTTTCGACGGTCAGGGTCATACGATCTTGAACTTGTATATAGACAGGCCCGATACGAACGATATCGGTCTATTCGGAGAGACTGGTAGTATCTCTGTGATAGAAAACATAGGTTTGATAGATGCGGATGTGACTGGCAGTAGAGATGTTGGCGTACTTGTTGGAGAAAATCACGGCGATATCTTGAACTCATCTACGAGCGGGGTCGTGACTGGAGATTATTTTGGTACCACCACTGATAGCGGTGTAGGTGGATCGGTTGGGGAAAATCGAGGGACGATCCAAAGGTCTTATTCCGATGTAACGGTTGAAGGTGGTAGTAAATACGTAGGTGGATTGGTCGGGAGAAGTTATGACGAAATAATAGATTCATATGCCATCGGAAACGTATCGGACGCTAATAGTTATGCAGGAGGTCTGGTTGGGTATTTGACCGGGACGATCAAGAACTCGTATTCCACAGGAAGTGTTGATGGAACTTCGATAGGAGGTCTGGTCGGACATGATTGGTCCGGTTCCACTACCGATTCTTATTGGAATACAGAAACCAGCGGCCAATCTGATTCATCAGGGGGCCAAGGGCGTACAACAGAAGAGATGACCCTGGAATACCACGATAACACTTACGGATCATGGGATTTTGCCGATATATGGCGATACGGCGGCGTTTCCGATCAAAGCGAAGATGAAAACTATGGTTATCCTGCGCTGGGATGGCAGAACGTTACGGAATACATGGAGATCACGCCTGAAGATGAGTCTTTGATGGCGGGGGAGAGTGAGACTTATACGGCTGTGTTGTACGATGAAGATCACGAGCAGATAAAGGATGTTACAGAAGATACGAACTGGTCTATGGAAGAAGGAGCGGGAGGTTCCTGGTATGAAAGCACCTATACCGCCGAGGTTGCAGGTGTATGGACCTTGGAGGGTAGGTATGGCCCGTTCACGGATAACACTACTTTGACCGTCGAACCGGCGGAGATATATTCACTAGAGATGAACCCACAACAGGAGCAGATCGAAGCCGGAGATTTACTAGGATACGATGCTACAACTTACGATGAATTCGGTAATGAGATAGAAGATGTTACGGACGAAACAGATTGGTGGGACGATGTTACTCCCGAAGAAGATTCATATTGGGTTGAGAACGAGGTCACGGTCAACAGGACCGGAAAATGGAATGTGACCGGTGAGTTTGAAAACGAGACCGGTTCGACATTTACGAACACATCTACGCTTCAAGTGGTTCCGGCTGAAGCGTCTTATTTTGGATTTGGAGATATAGGGGATCAAACAGCTGGAGAGCCGTTCGAGATCGATATAACTGCTTATGACGAACTTGGTAACATAGTCA
This sequence comes from Thermoplasmata archaeon, assembly GCA_003551675.1. Classification (GTDB taxonomy): domain Archaea; phylum Thermoplasmatota; class Thermoplasmata; order Halarchaeoplasmatales; family Halarchaeoplasmataceae; genus Natronoplasma; species Natronoplasma halalkaliphilum. The sequence goes on along the minus strand of PUNG01000123.1, from coordinate 5,052 downwards.
CAGGGTACGAAGAAAAAGCGAACCTAACAGACGTTACAGGTTCATTAGAACCGAACGAAACAGGTCCATTTACAGAGGGGACCTGGAGTGGGGAGGTCAGTATCACAGAGGCTTATCCAGAAGTGTACCTCACTGTAGAAGATAACGGTATGACCGGAGAGAGCAACTATTTTGAAGTAGAACCCGCAGATGTAGAAGATGTTGCTATAGATCCCACGGAAGATGAGGAGATAACAGCTGGCGATACGATAAATTTTTCAGCAGAAGCATACGATAAATATGGGAATCTGATAGAAGATGAAGTCGAGAATTTTACGTGGAAGAACGCTGATGAAGGTGTTTTCCTTGAGACCGAAGCTGGAGAGTATGGAGTGAACGCATCTTATGAAGGAGTGACTTCTTCGACGGTGAACGTGACCGTATCTCCGGCTGGAATAGATCATATAAAGATAGAGCCCATGGAAGAGACGGTAACAGCAGGTGAAGAGGTGACTTACAACTCTACCTCTTACGATGCTTTCGATAATGAGATAGAAGAAGTTACGGACGAAACAGATTGGTCTATATCGCAAGGGGCGGGAGGTGATTGGACCGAGAACGTCTATTCCTCTGAAAAGGCAGGGGAATGGACAGTGATTGGTAACTATACGGTAGATGGAGAGAACTTTTTGGATGATGCTATTTTGATCGTTCAGCATGACGAAGTGGATAGAGTCGATATCGATCCGGGTGAAGATATCACTTTGGAGGCCGGAGAGACCGTAAATTTCTCAGCAGAAGCTTACGACGCTTCTGGTAACTTGATAACCGAGGACGATGAAGATTTTGACTGGGAGAACGCTAGTGTGGTAGGTCTTTTTGAGATCACTGAAGTTGGAACATACAACGTTTCAGCGACTTATGGAGGTGTGACCTCTTCTAAAGTTACGGTCACTGTGGAACCGTCAGGTGTTTCTCGGGTCGAGATAGAGCCTGAGGAACATGTGGAGATAACAGCTGGCGATACGATAAATTTTTCAGCAGAAGCATACGATGTTGAAGACAATCTGGTAGATGATGCTGATGAGAACTTTACTTGGTATAATACTGACGGACAAGGTCTTTTTGAGATCACTGAAGTTGGAGAATACAACGTTTCAGCGTCTTATGGAACTGCGACTTCTTCAAATGTTACAGTCACGGTAGAACCGGCAGAAGCATATCACTTCGATTTCGATCATATAGAAGATCAGGTGGCCGGTGAGCCTTTTCTGATAAACATCACTGCCTTGGATGAATTCGATAACGTGGCTGTCGCTTATGAAGGAACGGTAGAGTTGACCGATACTACGGGCTCTATGGATATGGAAGAAGTTGATTTGGAAGAAGGGAATTGGGTAGGAGAGGTGAATATAACCGTGGCGGAGACGGATATATTTATCACGGCGGAGGCCCAAGAAGATATAGTGGGTACTAGCAACGGATTCACCGTGGAGCCTTCGGACCCCGTGAGTATCGAAGTGGAGCCAGAGGACGTTTCCGTCACGGCAGGTGACACTGTAAATTATACCGCATCGGCCTTCGATCTATATGAGAACGAATTTAATGTTACAGAAGAGAGTGAATGGTCTATCGAGGAAGGCGCAGGAGGTAGTTGGGAATACAATGTTTATAGGTCTGAAATAGCCGGCGTTTGGGAAGTGACCGCTTTTTATCATCTTGAGGAGGAAGTGATGACCGGCGAAGCAGTACTTCAGGTCGAAAGAGCCGATCCCGAAAAGCTCGAGATATACCCTAAAACCTCGACTATAGATGCGGGAGAAAAACAGGAGTTCGTCGCCACGGCTTATGATAAGGAAGGTAACGAATTTAATGTTACAGAAGAGAGTGAATGGTCTATCGAGGAAGGTGCAGGAGGTAGTTGGGAATACAATGTTTATACTGGTGAGATAGCGGGGGAATGGACAATTACCGGTACCTATACATATGAAGGAAAAGAGATGTTGGATACGGCCGAGTTGATAGTTACACCCGGCGCTGTTTCTCGGGTAGAGATAGAGCCAGGTGATGATCAGGAGGTAAAAGCTGGAGATACTATAGGATTTTCAGCTTCTGCTCACGACGCTTCTGGTAACTTGATCACCGAAGATGAGGATGATTTTACCTGGGAGAACGCTAGTGAAGATGGTATCTTCGAAGAAACCGATGTTGGGGAGTATAGGGTCGCAGCCTCTTTTGAAGGCGTTCATTCTTCTGTCGTGGTGGTAGATGTGAAAGCAGGAGAGATAGACGCCGTGGTGATACATCCTGAAGAAGACCAGGTGGTAAAGGCCGGTGAGAGCCTAGATTTTTCGGCGGAAGCTTACGACGCTTCTGGTAACTTGATAACCGAGGATCATGAGGATTTTACCTGGGAGAACGCTAGTGAAGATGGTATCTTCGAGGAAACCGAGCTCGGTACATATGAAGTCTCTGCAGGGTATGATGGGATATATTCAGGCTCGGTATCTATAAGGGTGGAAGCTGCCCGTGTTGACAGTATAGAGATCGAACCTTATGAGACAATAGTCATGGGAGACTCCATCACTTATCACTCTACTGTTTATGATGAATTCGGCAACGAGATAGGTGATGTTACGGAAGAGACCCGATGGAGTATAGATGAAGAGGCAGGAGGAGAGTGGAGAGAAAACGAGTACACTTCAGAATTCCCTGGCTCGTGGATTGTCATGGGTGTTTACGATCATGATGGACAAGAGATATCGGGAGAGACGAACTTGACCGTGGAACCTGAAGAGTATATGTTTTCCGTTGCGATCGAAGGCGAAGGCGATACGGTTCCGGAGGAAGGCGATCATAGTTACGAGTACGGGGAAGAGCTAGTGGTCGAGGCCATACCAGAGGAAGGATGGTATTTTGTAGAATGGACAGGCGATGCCGAAGGTACGGAAGAAGAGATAACGATAGTGATGGAAAGGGACATGGAGATAACAGCTAATTTTGAAGAGTACCTACCTGCCTATTTTGAGCTCGAGATGATCCACTACGATGAAGAGGTCAAAGAGGGGGACGAAGTGAGAATAGAGTATGTGGTCACTAACACTGGTGAGCTTGAAGGCACTCAAGATATAGTTTTGATCCTTGGTGGAGAAGAGGTAGCAGTCGAAGAAGGAATATATCTTGGATCGGGAGAGGAATATGAAGGTGAATTCATCATAGCGGCCGAAGACGTTGGAGAGCAAACACTCGAGCTCAGCTCCAACGACGATACCGTGGGTGGGATCGAAGTGTTGGTCCAAGGATCAGAGGATAATATAATCTCACAGCTCTGGTGGCTATTTATCCTCATACCTCTTGCTTTTGTGCTTTTGTTCTTCTTCTGGAGGAGAAGGGAAGAGGAGGAGGAAGATGAAGAAGATATCTTGTACGGGCTAGAAGAACTGGATAAGAGCGAGTTTCAGGATCTGAAGCCGACTGAGAAAAAAGTATCTTCAGAAAGCTCAACGGATCATGATATGGAATCCATAAAAAACCTTCAAAAGATATCGTCAGTGGACCAGGAGATGGCAAACGATCTATTTGAGAGAGGGCTCGAATCTCCTGAAGACATATTCGAAGGAGGTATAGCGACTTTAGCAGGTATGTCAGATGTAGATTTTGAAAAGGCCAAGACGATCTTTGAAGAATCCAAGGCGCTTGTAGATGGAGTGGAGAGTTCTTCCACGGAGCAAACTGAACCTGTCCACGAAGAACTCGACCACGCAAAGAAGAAGAAAGTAACGGATAGAGCCGCTGCTCGGTCTACGACGGACGATGTGGTGGAAGATGAGGTGGACGATGGTGCAGTGGTGGACGATGTGGTGGATGATGGTACTGTGGATGATGAGATGGACGATGATGCAGTGATGGATGATGTGGTGGAAGATGCGACGGACGACGGTGAGATGGATGATGATATATTTTACGAGTGCAAGGAGTGTGGATTTTTGATGACCATAGATGGAGATAGATGTCCTTACTGCGAAGCCAGGGTCAAAAAAGATGGAGAAGAAAACGGTGTGCTCGACTATGATCTGTCGGAATAAGAAGCTTATTTAAAAGGAGCTCGGGAACATGTTCTAGCTTTTTTTTAATACGACCTTTTTGAATGAGGAATGTGAACGCCTGATGCTTCTCTCGTTAAATCGCCGCGGTAAGTTGATAGTAGTTAGTGTGGTTCTTCTTTTGACACTCAGTGCTAGTTTGAACGCTGTCATCTTTATCGAGATGGAAACGGAGTTCGATATGGATACGAAAGAGAAGGAGGAGGACGAGTTTCAATTTCTTGATGAAGAAGGATCCAGTGAAGAGATGGGTGAGGAGTCATCTGATACTTCTGTTATCATAGAGGATGGAGAGAATAAGAGTTGGAACAGTACCGAGTTGGATGAGAGGTATCTGAAGGACGTCACCGGTAGGTTCCACATGGATCCTATGCTTGGATCCAATATAACCGTCAACGGAACTGAAGATATGAAGTTGGGTTGGAACGTTTCCTGGGCTGGAGACGTGAACAACAACGGTTATAACGATACGATTTTAGGTGCGCCTTTCAACAACTCTGCCGACGGAAGTAAAACGAACGCAGGGGCAGTTTTCATCTTTTTTGGATATTCAGGATTCGATCACGGCGAGTTGGACGTATCGGAGGCCAATATAACCATTTACGGTGAAAACGAGTACGATCACTTCGGATGGGACGTCGACGGTATAAGGAACTTCGACGGAGAAACCCAACCTCACCAGGACTATATCGTAGGTGCTCCCGGTCACGGCAGTGATGAGGACAACAATACCGGCAGAGCCTACATATTCTATGGAAATGAGAGTATCGAGGGAGCGGAAGGTAAGACGTACAGTGCGGGATCTGCTCCGAGGGTCCTCTCGGGAGAGATGCCTGACAGCCGCTTCGGCGCTTCGGTCTCCTGGATCAGCGACGTGAACGACAACGGTTATGACGATGTGGCCATCGGAGCGCCGGGCTACGATAACGATAGAGGGAAGGTGTACGTTTTCTATGGGAATCCGGGTGAG
>PUNG01000009.1 GCA_003551675.1 Thermoplasmata archaeon | reverse complement strand
TCACTCATGCACCTGTATCTCCCTGTGCTCGTTGTTCTGCATGTCGAAGAGCATGGCGAACATCAGGAACATGCTGCCCATTATGAAGACCAGCAGACTCAGGGTGCCTCTCATGAAGATGGCTTCATTGTGGCTGAATCTTCGGAACAGAGACCATAGGGCCATCATGACACCGAATAACGTAAGCCCGGCACCGAAGAAGTAGAAGAAAACCAGGGGATGAAAATCCAGAAGTAGATACTTGGTCTTCATCCTCCAGAAGAAGTTTTTAGCCAACATAGCAGAGACCTTGAAGATGTAAGAGCGATACCTTATATCACTTCCTTCTTGCCCGTAAACCGCCTCGATTGGGACGTCCGCAACTATCATGTCCTTTGTGTTCAACTTGACTAACAGATCGTTACAATAACCGTAGCCTTCATACATGTTCTTTATGCCGACGTTCCTCAACGCGTATTTTGAGATGGCGGTGTAACCGTTCTGGGGGTCCATGGTCTTCCAGTAGCCCGTGGCGACCTTGGTCAAAAACGTGAGTAACGAGTTGCCGAAAAAGCGCCACTTCGTCATGCTCTGCCTGTACTTCCAGTGCATCAATCTGTTTCCTTTTGCGTAGTCCGCCTTTCCGTCCACTATAGGATCTAAAAGCAGATGTAGATTGTCCGGGTCCATCTGGGCGTCGCCGCCCATGACCGCCGTGACATCGATCTCGTCCTCTACGGCTAAAAGATAACCGGTCTTTATAGCGCCTCCCACTCCCTTGTTCTTACTGTGTTTTATACCTATTACCTTCTGCTCAAAGTCGTAATTTTCCTCAATTTCTTTCGGGAACTCGTGAACCTTGTTCACCTTTTTCCCATATCTCTTTATCTCGTCCCAAGTACCATCCTTGGACTCGTCATCGATAACATACACTCTGTCTACATACTCCGGCATAGTATCGATGACTTTACCTACAAATCCTTCCTCGTTGTAAGCTGGCACTACAACGGCTATCGTCTTTCCTCGGTACATGTTTCTCGCCTTCTTTCGCAAAATTACTCTTTTAACAACCGTGCTTCGCACGCATCACAAGGGCTCTGCCCGAAGTGAAAAGAGGAATCTTATTCCTCCGCAATAAACCTTTGTTATCCTTTTACCCAGACTCTAAACACCACAACCACAACTCATGAATCCCTAATTTTTCCAACAACCGCTAAATCTCCGCATCACGAGTGTCTATGACCGAGTGAAAGAAGGAATCTTTGATTCCTGCGCAACGAACCTTTGTTACCCCTCGTTTTTTCGCAAACGACGTTAGGTAACTTCCAATTTTGTCTTATATCTTTACCTATTTACGAAAACCTAAGATTGTCAATCAGTGTAATCAGTGCATAATAGTTATATACAACATATATCAATTATATTTGTGATACAATGCCCACAACTGTGCGGATAGATGAAGAAACGAGAGAAAAATTGAAGAAATTCGGTCATAAAGGAGAAACTTATGATGAGATCATCAACAGGCTGATGAATTATTGTGATGAATTGAATATGGAGGAACTCATCGAAGCTAGATGGGAGAGACTTCAGGAAGAAAAAGATGAGTATGTAAGCCTGGATGAGATATGATGGAAGTGGTGATCCATCCTCGAGTCCAGAAGTACCTTGAAAATGAGCGGGATGAAAAGGAGAGACTTATCGAACATCTAAAAAAACTGAGCGATGATCCTTATACTCCTCGGAGTGGTGCTGATATCAAAAAGTTGAAGGGAAAAGAACACGACATGTATCGATTGAGGGTAGGGGAACACCGGTTCGAATATTTTATCGATGAGGGAAAAGTTTGGATAGACGAAGCCTTCAAGAGAGGAAGAGGTTATCGCTGATAGAGAAGTTCCATTTTCCCCTATAACTTTTCCTTACCTATTTCACCAATACATCTCCAACACTCTCAGGTCTCCATCATCAATACCCAAATCCAAAATTTTATTACTCCACTCACTTTCCCACCTCCATGAGATGTCCCGACTGCGGAGAGGATAACAACACCATAAAACATGGCATCAGGAACACAGACAAAGGCACAGTTCAAAAGTACTTCTGCAAGAACTGCGACACACACTTCAGCAGCTCTAAGAGAAAGTACACGCAATACCCGGAGCACGTTATCTTATTCGCGCTCGAGATGTACAATCTAGGATACAAAGGAATTACTTCCTTTTCTCACTCGGAAAGTATTCCTCGTGATACCCTGTAAAAGAAGCTAAGTCCCTCACAGGCAAAAAGTACAAGTGCTCTCCACCCACACGCACGATCTATTCGTGGATCAAGAGATACAGAGAAACGCTAACCTTTTTAAGATTGAGAAAGAAGTTCGATATCCATCCCGAGAACGTGATCACCATCCGAAATGATAATGAGGATGAAGGGGAGCGACGGTTAGGGAGTTCCCCACCACTAAAAGATTCAACCACCTTCAAGTTTACCCTTTCAAATATCACAGTCTCAAGATGCATCTAGCCGCCAAGGAGTTCCCACAAATCTCGAAGGTGGCTTCCTGAGAGATAAAGGGATGAAATCCCTGTGATCCGGCGCTACATAAGTTGGGTCCGCAAGGCTCTGCCTGAGGACCAAGAGGAGCGAGCGTAGCGAGTTCCACGTGGTGGAACGTTCTCTACCTGACAAGATCTTCCTTAAAGGTCCTAGAGCCTCTTCGACCGAAATAGATAATGGTGAGGACCACAAAATAAAGAAAAAGGACACCATCGCTTCAAAACTCTCCGATCTAGCTCTTACCACAAAATCGAACGGTGAATCCAAACACGAAGCGATAGAACGATTCTTCATAAAAAATGATTCCAAAACCGTCTGTTCTGAACTCCCGGTCTTCATCAGACCAGAAGAGTCTGATATCGTGGACATAAAAACTCCTCTCACCGGACATATCGACCTTATCCAGGAACGCTTCGGAAAGATCTACATAATGGATTACAAGACCAATCTTAACAGCCCAGAAAATCATGCTTCTCAACTACACCTATACATCCGCAGAAAGATGTACTCTTTCGAAGGAAAGTAGGATGTTAATCCTACGCAGAGAAGCACTCCACAACCGAACTTCTATACCAAAAGATGAGATAGTCCCAGTAGTATTCAACGAGCACGCTTACTACGAGTTCAAATGAACAGAAAATTTACAGACCACACTCTCTTCCCACAGATCCTATCCTCACAGCCTCAACGGCTCGGTCCAAACCAGTGGTTTCCTGGAGCCTTTTGCTCACCGAACTTAACTATCTTAACTCATACTACCATATATATTTACTTTTTTTAAACCTCTTTTTCCCACCATCAAACGCTGTTCGTACACGACCTGCGTTATCTATCGTCTTCGAATGAAGACGTAGGAAATAAAATTTCTAATTATAGAAAAAACGAGTTTTGTCGAAAAGAAGGAATCGCCAACTTCGAAAGTTGGCGAGAGTAGGAATTTGTAATTCCTGCACAGATAATAGATAATTCCGTCAAACATTTCAGGAGAACGGAGGGCGGGCGGGTCGGTCCTTCAATCTGAATTTTTCTCTAGATTATCGGTGATCTCCTTGACCAACCTGTCAAGATCACCTACGTTCTCATTCAATATTTTATAAATGTACTCATCATTGATCTTCCAATATATATGAACCAATCTGTTTCTGAACCTTGCCATCATCTCCAATTGATCGGCAAATTCAGAATCTATTATTTTTTCTTCTTCCAACACCCTAAACGTATCTGCATATCCATCGGGCTGTCGAAACTTATTCATGGAGATTAGATGATTACACAAATCGATAGAAGCTTCGATCCCAACAATCAAAAAGTATTTCGCGCTGTTCAACTTATAAACATCGGAAACAAAATCAGATTCATCCAATCGTGAGAGTTTTTTCAGTTCATTAACAGAACCATATATCTCTGAAACGAATCTTTCGACCTTTTTTTCATCATCCGCAATGCTAATGAGGATGTAGGGATATAATCCCGCTCATACTTCATTCTCAAACACCTATAGCCTGTTCTCTATACCTTTCTCTATAACGCTGGAAGTCGTGATGTTTTACCAAAACCAGGGATTCAAAATCCGACCTAGCTGATTCATCTTCACTAAATAAGACTTCTCCGTTCTTTATCACACTATAGCAAAAACTGTTAGGTGCTTCATTCAAACACCTAATATCAACCTGAAATCCAACGGATTTAGAAATTTCTACTTCCTTTCTAAGCTCGAAATCCAATATTTCCTTTTTACTCATATTTTCAAAATATCTCTTCGAAATATATAACGCCAAGTCTATATCGTTGAATTCACCTTTCAAAAAGGAACCGTGTAAATAAACAAAACTAACTTTATCCTCTTGCTGGAGATCATCAATTATTTTGGATTTTACATCCTTTTTCTCTTCAACGGATAACTCATTTCCCATGGTAACCATCTCTCACAACTATCGTAACTTTACAATTAATTCTTTTAAAACCTATATAAAATTTGCCTTGCTAAGATTTTTATCATCTATGAGTTCATAACGATGAACCAACAGATTTCTGAACCTAGCCATGTTTCCTAGCCGATCGTTCAATTCCTTCAAATGATGTCGTTTTCGTACAGTCTTTCAAAAATTCCTCATCATCGATCTCTTTGATCTCCTCCAAATAATCCAAGTTTCTAAGGATCATATCTATCTTTTTCTCGATCAATTCTTCATCCATCATGCTAAGATCCTCCTTCTTCTTATCTCATTGTATTGATCTAGATAATATTTTATATCTAGATATCTACTGTACACCTCTGTCTCAAACTCCACTCTTTTCCTCTCATCCCTGCAGAATAACAGCTTTCCATCCCGTAGGACTTGGTGTAAAAATACTATCTTTCTTCCATTCAAAACTCTAAGATCGATTTCAAAGCCTAATTCCTTAGATAGTTCAACTCCTTCACTCAGCTCAAATTCTAGGATCTCTTTCTCGCTCATCCCCTCTTTTAAATGTACAGCTATGTCGGTGTCGTTGAATCTACCCAAACCGATCTTTTAGATCTCTCGAATCCTTCTAGATCTCATCTTTAGAGATCATTTTTTTCAAACAGTTCACCATATCAAAATTTACCTTTTCGTCAGGAGTTTTCCTCACATATCCACTCTTTGCTGGAACTTTCTTTGGATCTCTTTTAGGGGATCCCTGAAGATATACCTTTTGCCTTTTGTTCTACCCTTCTCATCTATGATGTTGAGTTCCACAAGGGAATTCAACCTCGATCTGAGTTTATAATCGCTTTCGCCCACACACCAAACCCTCAGATCCCTGAGGTCGAACCAATCGCCTTTCCTCTTGGCTTTGATCAATATCCTCTTGGACAATTCGTCGATATCCGATGTAAGAAGATCTTTTTCCCTGAACTTTTCCTCTGCATTTTTGTAACTCCTGTATACTGCTCTGGTGAAGTGTTCTATGAGCGGTTCATGATCGTTGTGAAAATCTGTCTTCGCCAACAATTCGTAATACAGTTCCTTGTCTTTCAATATCTCAGCCTCTATCATGCACAGCTTGGAGTTTGGTAGTCCCCTAGATTGCAGGTATCCGTGGAACAGAGTCCTCCCTGTACGCCCGTTGCCATCCGTAAAGGGGTGTATGCTCTCGAATTCGTGGAAAAATACCGTGGCGGTCACCAGGGGTGAATAGCCGGCACCGTAGTCGTTCAACCACTCCAGTAGCGCATGCAGCTCATCTTCGATATGTTCGGGAGGGGCAGGGATGAATGTTTCTTGCCCGTCATCCGCGATCACCGAGGTTCTTGTGGTTCTGAATTCTCCGGGCATCCCCCCTTCATGACCTGACAGCAACATATCGTGCACGCCTTTGATCATCTCCAGACTCCAACTTCCCCGGAATATGTTAGACAACCATGCTATGAGATGATTCACGATCTCCTGATCGGGTTCACTTTGGTATCGTACAACATGTGGTTCTCTAAAGGTTTCTCTTGTGATTCTCCTTACCTCTTCCAATCCCAGGGGATTTCCCTCCAGCTCCGTTGAATGATGGATATTCGATGCGAAAGCTTCCTTGATCAACTCAAAATAATCGTTAGGCTTGAGCAAAAATCGGTCCAGTTCGCTGTCAAGTTGGAATATCTTCCGGTTCAACTCCGCAAAATCCTTCGGGACCTTTATGTTGGGTGCGAACGGAACTTTGCGTCTGTGCCTGACGGGAGATTCGAACTGACGACGATCTTCTACGAATCTCATGATAATTACGTAAAAAAGGTTTTTGGTATTTAAGGTTTTCTCTATTATGTTAGTCTATTTACAAAATAAATTTACATAATGCGCAAAGAATAACCTATGAGTCGTATATTATGGAATTGTTGAAGCAGAAAACTACAGCTTTTTGTAATAAAACCCGTCTCTTTCGATCTCCTCTTTAGAAAAGATCTTCCTCACGTCCACCAAAAGTGGATCCTTCCCAGACAAGGCCTTCAGTTCTTCCAACGATATCTCACGGAACTCGTCGTGGGCCACGGTGAACACGAAACCGTCCACCTCGAACCCCAACTCGTCCAAACTACCCACGGCCTCGACTCCGAAATCTTCTATCTCCTCGTGGCTCAACAGCGGATCATGACCGTAAACGTCGATGCCGAACTCATGCAGTTCTTTGACCAAGTCTCTAGCGGGTGATTTTCTCGTATCGGCTACGTTCTCTTTGTAAGTCAAGCCCATCACAACCACTTTCGAGTCCTTTATCACCTTACCGGCTTCGTTCAACCCTTTGATGGTCATCTCGCCCACGTGCTTCGGCATATTATCGTTTATAGAACGACCGGCCAAGATCACCTGAGGGTGATGATCCAATTCCTTAGCCTTCTTCACAAGGTAATAAGGATCTACAGGTATGCAGTGCCCTCCTACCAATCCGGGATGATACCTAATAAAATTCCATTTGGTAGCGGCAGCGTCTAACACTTCATCAGTATCTAAACCTATCTTACTGAAGATGATGGATAACTCGTTCATCAGAGCTATGTTCAGGTCTCTTTGGATGTTCTCGATTACCTTCGCTGCCTCCGCCGTCTTTATATCGGGAGCTAGATAAACTTCGGTGATGTGACCGTACAGTTCCTTCAACAAGTTTCCCACATGGTCGTCCATGCCGGAAACTATCTTCGTTATCTTGTGGATATCGTGTTCTTCGTCTCCCGGGTTGATCCTTTCCGGCGAATAACCCACGAAGAAATCTTCACCGCATCTCATCTTAGAATGCTCCTCTAGAACTGGAACGCACTCTTCTTCTGTCGCTCCAGGATAGACAGTACTTTCGTAAACCACCACCGATCCTTCTTTTAAATTCTCACCCACTGTTTCGGAAGCTTTTTTAACAAAACTGAGGTCCGGTTCTTTGTTACCCTTCACGGGAGTCGGTACACAGATGATAACGAAGTCTGCTTCTTTTATCTTCGACTCGTCGGAAGTAAGGATCAGATTCGGATGCTGATTTTTCTCATCCAAATATTCGATCTTCGAACCGTCTATATCGAACCCGATGGTCTTCAAACTACCGGAAAAGTGCTCGGCCAACGGCAGTCCTACATAACCTAATCCAACGACGCAGACGACCGCTTCTCCTTCCTCTAATTTTTTTCTAACATCTTATTCACCTATTTTTGAATCCTACCGATAAAGAAAAAGTTTAGATAAACCGACCCAAATACCGACACGTGCTCAACGATAAATTTGACGAACTTCTAAGAAGCGGGAGATTCCATGTTTTTCTCATGGCTCTCAGTCTGTTCTTTTTTCTGGTAGCCTGCACAAGGACCGAACTCGGTTCTTCGGAACCCTCCGCTTACTGGTACGCTTCTTCGTTATCACTGACGTTCTATATCGGTCTTGTTCTTTCGGCCTTCACACTTTTGCTCTCCTTCAAACAAAGTTGGCCCATGAGACTCGTTTCTATCGTCTTACCGGTACTATTCCTTTACGGGGTTCCCGCTCTCCTTCACGACCTTCCCCCTGTATACGACATATACCATGTTATACCGACGCCTCTGGAGATACTGGAAACGGGCCAGCACGACATACAGGAATCTCCTTTTCCCCTGAGTCACATCTTCTGGGCTAGTAATTTAGAAATCCTCAAGATAGAACCGCTGAGATACGCACGACTTTTTCCCCTGATCTTCGCTTCCTCGATAGCTTTGTGCCTTTACAGTACCGCCGCCCGCCTATCAAAAAGATGGGCATGCATGGCACCTTTAGCGTTCTTATCCATGTACTGGTACATGGAAGCGCACATGGCCAGGCAGAGTTTCACCCTGATAATTTGGACTTCGTTCATCTTCGCACTTTTCTTTTACCTCTACACCAAAGACCTAAGGTGGGGCGGTATAACCATATTTTTCTCGATCACCGTACTGCTCTCACACCCCGGCCAAACGATATTTATCTTTTTCAACCTCGCCGCACTGAGCTTTGTATCGGTCCTATTCATAATGAACAAAGAGATATGGGATCATCTCAAACCCGTACACATCATAACGGCGGCGGCCGCCCTCTTCTTCTTGACCCTCTACTACCATATCAAGGACATCCAGGATTTCTTCCAAGGACTTTACGAGAATATAGGAGACAGAGGATTCGAAGGTATGGACCTCGGCTACAGGATAGAGAGCAGCGAATGCTACGATACCGCGAATTCCATAAGATCTGTCAAGATGGTATCCCAGTCTCTTTTAGGGCTGGGAGCTGCTCTCCTCGCCTATATAAGGAGGGATCGTAAAGCCATAACAGTCGGCATCATCTTCCTCTCCTGTTATCTCTGGCTCGTTTACCCGCTCACGCACCACGGGCGTTATCTCGAAAGAACTTTTATGGCTGCTCTCATACCCGCTTCTATACTGATCACTTACCTGCTGGCTAAGATGGAAACCTTGGATCGAAGGAAGCTAAAAACTGCCTTGAAAACCTCGCTGGTAGTATTTGTGATAGTTCTGTTAGTCACCATACCCATAAGCAAGAACAGCATCGATTCTTTTGAAACACCCTCTATGTCGGGCCTAGAGGCGGGCAGGTTCGTCTACGAAAATCACGAAGGAAGAGTTTACATGACCGACACCCACGAGGGGCTCTTCCGCTACATAGAAGCCACCGAAGACGGGGATGCGTATTTCAGATCAGTATCCGGTGGTCAGGTGGAAGCCGTGAACGGTGTAAAAACAGGCTACAACAGACCGCGCACAACGAGCATGTGGTCCAATCAACTCTTCCTGGATTACTACAAAAATTACTTCAGCGTGAGATTCGGTAACGAAACTATAGTGGAAGAGATAGACGACTACGAAGAACGCTACTCAGAGCAGCAAGCCCGCATATACGATTCCGGCGGAGCACGCTTTTATAAGGAAGCTTAAGGACCCAAACCCCGGATATCGCCCACTCTAAGATATTCAAAACCTTGATCCAGTACCGCCTTCTTATCCAGAACGTTCCTGCCGTCCACTATAACTTTATGATCGCTCTGTTCACTTACCATGTCAAGATCCAGATCTTCAAACTCTTCGTGATCGCTTAAAATAACCACTGCATCGACGCCTTCGAAGTCTTCTTTCCACTCAGCCCCAAATCTTTCAGCATCCTCCACACCACACATGGGATCGTAAGCATAGACTTCGGCACCCAGCAGATTCAACTCATCTATAACAGGATCGGCAGGGGTCTTCATGAACTCTCTAACGCCGCCTCTGAACGTCAGACCTAGAACCAATACATCAGACCCTTTAACAGACAATCCCTTCTCGTTCAGTCCTCTCACGACCAGATCCACTATATGGTACGGCATAAAATCGTTCAGCCTACGTGAAGTCGAGATCACTTCCGCTTCTTTTTTCTCCATCTGGTTCATCACGAACCAGGGGTAGACGGGTATACAGTGTCCTCCTACACCCGCTCCTGGCTCGTGTATGTGACAGAACGGTTGTGTATTAGCGGCTTCAAAAACCTCTAAAGCATCGACTCCCTTCTCTTCACAGTAGAGCGCCAACTCGTTAGCCAAACCTATGTTGACGTCTCTATAAACGCCTTCAAAGACCTTCACGGCTTCGGCTGAAATAACGTCGCTCATCTCTATCACGCCTTTCTCGTTCACCACGGAATAGATACCTTTCAACACTTCCAAAGTATCTTCGTCGTTGGCCCCTATGATCTTGGGATACTCACCGGTGATATCTCGAACAGCCGTACCGGTCATGGTCCTTTCCGGTGCGTGGCCTAAACCAAAATCGCCCAATTCCAAACCGCTTTTCTCCAACAGAGGAACCAAACTCATAGTGGTCCCGGGAGGCATGGTAGCTTCAGTGATAACAACGTCACCCTTCTCTAAACCTTCTGCTATAATTCCGGCAACGTCTTCAACGGGGCCCAACTGGACGTTACCCTTTTTATCCGTAAGAGTAGGAACCAATATAACACTCACATCTGCCTTGGAAGCCGCCGAAACTCCATCCGATGTAGCTCTCAGTCTTCCTGCAGAAACGTTCTTCTCGACCAGTTCGTCCAGACCCGGCTCCTTCTCGATGTGATTTATCCCTTTATTTATCTTATTGACCACTTCTTCATGTATATCCACACCTATAACGTTAGAACCTTCGTCTGCGAACACGGCCGCGAGAGGCAGTCCCATCTTCCCCATGCCGAAGACCGCTACGGTCAGATCTCCAGACTTAAAACTGCGTTCGACTTCCTCAGAACTATTACCTAAAATACTCATGACTATTCGACCTTCACTTTCTGATCTTTTTCGGAACTTTTTTTAGCAGATCGGGCCGCTCTCAAAACGTGGACACCGTCTTCGCCGGTAACACAAGGCTTACCACCGTTCAAACAGCAGTCCAAAAAGTCTTCGAGTTCGTTTTTCAACGGCTCTTTTTCCTGTATCTTGTAATTCTGCTCCCAGTCGGTGTCGTGTACCACCAGTGACTGATCTATGTAATCTAAGTAAGCTATACCTTTAGTACCGACGACGCTCAACTTCCTGGTTTTGTGCGGTGTCAGCCAATTGGTCTCCACTATGCCCGTTCTTCCGTCGTTGAAATCCACCATGATCTGTGCATAATCTTCTACCTGGGCAGGGTGCTTCGCATTTCCAGCTTTAGCCGTCACCTTTTTGATCCTTTCATCGAAAAGATAGCTTATGATGTCTAATTCGTGAACCGCTAGGTCTATGATTATACCGACGTCTCGGATCCTGATAGCTAGAGGACCGACTCTCTTACCGCTTATAGACATCACATTTCCAAGCATACCGTCGTCGATCACTTCTTTCAACTTCAAGACCGAAGGGTTGTACCTCTCTATGTGACCAACCGAAAGGGTAACATCGTTCTTTTTAGCCGCCTCGATTATCTCTTCAGCGTTCTTCACAGTGTCGGCTATAGGCTTCTCCACCAGAACATTGGTTCCTTTCTCTATAAAATCCAACGCAACATCTTTGTGAAGAGAGGTCGGAACCGCGATGGTCAAAGCGTCCAATCCTTCTTCAGCCAACTCTTTGTGATCTTCGTATACGCCAGCGTAACCGTGTTTTTCGGCTATCTCACGTGCACGGTCGATATCTTTGTCGGCTATACCTACGAGTTCCAGGTCGAAATCATCGGACAGTTCAGAATAAACTCTAGCGTGGTGCTGTCCCATCATGCCCACGCCTACTACTCCTACTTTCATCATATTCATACCTCCATAACTTCCAGCATATCTTCTATATCTTTTTCAGATACTGTAGGATGGATAGGAAGGCTAAAAACTTTTTCAGCACATCCCTTGGCATTTTTATACTGCCCACCATCGTAACCGTTCTCTCTATACAGCGGCTGATCGGTTATGATCTTCGGGTAATGTACAGCAGTACCTATATCATTTTCATGTAACTTCTCTCTCAATCCTTCTTTCCCTAAAGGATAGTCGTTTTCGACCTTCACGACGTACTGGTGGAAAACGTGTTTCACACCGTCGGCCACCGCGGGAGGTACCAAACCATCTATATCTTCGATACCTGAAGTCAACTTATACGCGTTCTTCCTCCTTTTCTCGTTCCAATCATCTAATCGTTTGAGTTGAGCCCTTCCTATGGCCGCGGCCAAGTTAGTCATCCTAAGATTGTAACCCAGTATATCGTGAGTGTACTTCTTGCTCTGACCGTGGTCTCTTATCAAGTCCGCCCTTTCAGACAGCTCCTCAGAATCTGATACCACTATGCCGCCCTCTCCGGTGGTCATGTTCTTGGTAGGGTAAAAACTGAAAGTCCCTATATCCCCAAAACCTCCTACTTTTTTGCCATCATATTCCGCACCGTGGGCCTGGGCGCAGTCTTCTATCAGATACAGATCGTGGTCTTCCGCTATATCCATAAAAGCGTCCATCTCGGCGGGCTGGCCGAATAGGTGTACGGGAAGGATTGCCTTAGTATCGCTAGTTATCTTCTCCTCTACCTTTTCAGGATCTAGATTGAAAGTTTCTTTCTTCACGTCGGCAAAGACCGGTTTGGCTCCCTGAAATAGGATACAATTAGAAGAGGCTATGAAAGAAAACGGAGAAGTGATGACTTCGTCACCTTTTCCTACGCCTATAGCTTTCAACGCAACATCTAGAGCAGCAGTACCGTTGGACACGGCTTTAGAATGTTCAACACCCAGGTAATCAGAAAACTCTTTTTCGAACTTGGCCACGACTTCGCCCTGGGCTAACATCCCGCTGTTCAACACTTCTTTGATCCCTTCTAACTCTTCTTCACCGATTATCGGATTCGCTATATTTACCATATTTTTACCTCCATAATATAATGTTTTTTTATTTTTCTTCCTTGTATCTATCATATACTTCTTTTTTGATCTTCAGCTCTTCTTTACATTCGGGACATCGGAAAAGGACTTTGCTCATGTCCTGGTAGACTTCATCCGAATCCTGGAGTTTTTTACCACAGGAACAGATGAATCCTCGCACAACGGCGGGATTTCCGTAAACGAGGGCATATGCGGGCACGTCTTTTGTAACCACGGCCCCGGCACCCACCATACAGTATTTACCCAACGTTATACCGGATAGAATCGTTGCATGAGCCCCGATGGAAACGCCGTCTTCCACCATGGTATCCACGATCTCCCAATTTCCCTCCGCTCGGGGATAAGAATCGTTGGTGAAAGTCATATGCGGTCCCAGGAAAACATTGTCGCCCACTTTAACGCCTTGATAGACGCTGACTCCGTTCTGGATCTTCACGTTGTTCCCTATCTCTACATCAGTATCGATGTAAACGTCCTTTCCCAGATTACAACCATCGCCTATGACAGCTTTCTCTCTAACGTGGGCGTAATGCCATATCCTCGTATTCCTTCCTATATCTGCACCCTCTTCGACGGTAGAAGTCGGGTGGTTGTAATATTTTTTCTCTTCTTCTGACATGTTATCATCTCTTTGAATATTTGCTCCAAAGCGACAGACCATACTCTCTTCCCTCCGGTCCTATCCTCACAGCCAGTAAGGCTCGGTCCAAACCGGCGAGCTAGACAACGATCGTCCATAAGCTTTGTTACACTCAACCTAGTACTACATTCATAATGTGAACTGATATTTAGTGATTACCACGCTCTCAAAGATACTGGAATCCTGTAGAGAAATAAATATGCTTAAAACCCTGTTGATCACTATCTCGCAAAAAGATCACCTGTTTTCGACGTGTATCAAACCACGGACTCCTCTAACTCTTTTAGTCTCTTTTCGATGGCTCGCTTAGAATTAGAATATGATTTTGGACTTATTATGGTGACTGAATAACACTCATCACATTTCCAGACGCTGGCTTTCAGCCCTTCCTTCTTTTTATGTACTGCTTTTTCATCACAGTACGGACATGACATGACCTTTTTTTCCATCGAAACCTTCCTCTTAGCCTCCTTCAAGTATGGTAATCATCGATGGTATATCTATATAAAATTTTTTGTCCTTTATAAAGGAAAACTCCCTCTATAAATGTTTTTGCCTGATTTTCAAATCGCCCAGGGTATATATGTTCACACGTGCACTCTTAAAAGGTCTTTTCCAGGTTCTTTATGTAGATGAATTCGTCCATCCAGTTTTTCGCCTCTTCGATGGCTTCGTTCTTGTCTTTCAGTTCTTTTGTTATGACGCGTTCCTTGTTCTTCTCCTTGGGTTTCGACCGTATCAAAATCAGTTCTATGTTTTTGTTATCGCCCATGGGAAGTTTAGTCTGTCCCTCTTCCTCGTTTTTCTGGACTATCTCATCCCTTTCCACCATGAAAAGATAATATCCGGAGGGATTTCCTTTTGTACTCATATGTTTCCAAAGGGCCTTAAAATTCGGAGAATGTGCCTTCTCTCTGAAGTGCCAGTGCTTGCTATCCTCTATCGCCATGTTTTCCGGGTCCATATCATACAAAAAATCTCATCACATTTTAATTTATCGCTTTTCGAGAACCGCTTCGTACCCCTTTTTCAATGCCTCGACGTTGATATCCACGTACTTCTCGGGGAATTCCTTCTTGACCGTCTTTTCAAGGCAGTTCAGATCCACCTCCGCAGATACTCCGGCGAGAGCACCCAAAAGAACGACGTTGGCGGCTTTGGAAGTCGCTATGTTTTCAGCTATGCGTCCCGCAGGTACTTTGTAAACCCTGCCGGACGTTTTTTCAACCCTACCTACCCTAGAACTGTCCACTATCAAGTGTTCCACCTTCGAGGCCATCTCTTCCCACTGATCCAGAGTATCTTGATAAAGGACTAGAAGGTGATCGGGGCACTCGATGACCAGTTCGTCCAATCCTTCATGGTCCACCACCACGTCGGAGTAAGCTATACCGCTCCTCACCGCGGCGGAATAGGAACGCTGCTGTACAACGTGATAACCCTGTTCCAGAGCCAGTGACTTACCGAGTATGGTACCGGCTCGAACCGTGCCCTGTCCGGCCCATCCTCCTATGCGTATCTTCATCATATCATACACCTCCTAACTCATCTATCTGCCTGTAGATAGATCCTACCAACTCCGGCTTTTCTACATCGCACAACGTACCGACGAACATCTTGTCGCTTTCCTTATCCTTACTGGTATTCTCTTTATACCATGCGAGCATATCTATGCCGTCCATCCCCTGCTTCTTTCCCTTCCTGGTAGGACATTGTGTCATGATCTCGATGAAGGAAAAACCGTCCGTCTCCATGGCCTTCTCGACCTCGGCGATCAGTTCTTTCATATGGTAAGTGGTCCATCGAGCCACGTGTGATGCGCCGGCGGCCTTAACGACTTCTGCAACCTCAAAGCTGGATGCTGGATTACCGTGAGGCGTGGTCAGAGTTCTCTCGCCGTGCTCCGTGGTAGGCGCCACCTGTCCTCCTGTCATGGCGTAAAGTCCGTTGTTCACCATCAAAACGTTCAAGTCGATGTTGTTGCGAGCACCGTGCAGTAGATGATTGCCGCCGATACCGGCGCAGTCGCCGTCGCCTGAGACCACCATGACCTCTAGGTCTCTGTTAGCTATCTTCACTCCCGAGGCGAAGGGGATGGCCCTTCCATGAGTCGTATGTAGAGTGTCGACCCTCCAGTGCGGTGAAGGTATCCAGGCGGCACAACCTATACCGCTAACAGCCACGATGTCTTCTTTTTCTACATCACTCCTCTCCACTGCCCTGGACATGGCGTTCAATACCATGCCTCCTCCGCATCCGGGGCAGAAGGGAGAAGGATGGTTTCTAACGTACTTCTCTTTTATCTCCGCCGCAGTTATCATCTTAACACCTCCAGGATCTTTTCGTAAACTTCATCCACCGTGGGAAGAGAATTCAACCTATCGTAGACGTAAAGATCGTCGACGCACCTTTCGACTTCCATCCTGTAACCTCTCAAAGAGAGTTCCGCTAACAGTACTTTTGAGCCTTCACCGATCTCTTTCAACCTTTCCTCCGGACTGGGCCACATGGTTTTAGGCCTGAAAAATCCTACATCGTGACCTTTCTCCCTGGCCTTCTTTACCGCTCCTCTCGCCGGTCTGGACATGGATCCGTAAGATACCACCACGAGCTCCGCATCTGCATCCCGCTCTTCCCAATCTTCTATGTCTCTCTTGTTGTCTTCTATCTTGGCCACTAACCTTCTGACCAACCTGTCTTGAGCGGAAAAGCTCGCGGTATCCCTAGAACCGTCTCCGAGATGCGTCGAACCGGTAACCAATAGTTCGTGACCTTCTCCAAAGTTGGGCATGGGAGGTACGTGGTCCTCTTCACTGGTATCGAAAAACTCCTTCTCCCCAGAAGAAGGCTTCTTTCTATCCACTATCTCCACCTCCTCGGGTATCTTCACCCTCTCCCTCATGTGTCCCACTCCTGCATCGGCCAAAAGAATAACCGGTACCCTATACCTTTCCGAGAGAGCGAAAGACCTGACCGTAAGATCGAACATCTCCTGTACCGAATTGGGCGACAGAGCTATTATCTCATAATCGCCCTGACTGCCGAAGCGCGCCTGCATGACGTCCCCGGTACCGGGCTTTGTAGCTTGACCCGTGGAAGGTCCGGCCCTCTGAACGTTCACCACCACGCAGGGCGTTTCCGTCATCACCGCGTAACCTAAATTTTCCTGCATCAATGAAAAACCGGGTCCCGACGTTGCGGTCATGGATTTCAAACCGGTCCACGAAGAACCGATAACGGAAGCTATACTAGCTATCTCGTCTTCCATCTGAACGAACCTACCGCCCACTTTAGGAAGTTCTTTGGAAAGGTGGTTCATCACCTCGGAAGCCGGCGTTATGGGGTAGCCGGCGTAAAACAAGCATCCCGCCTTCATGGCGGCCTCGGCACATGCTATGTTCCCTTCGAGAAAATACTCCCCAGCGTCCATCATCCTTCCACCTCTATGGCAAAGTCCGGGCAGTAGAGCTCGCATCTCCTACACAGTATACACCGTTGGGCACAAAGAACTTCAGGAAAGTGATTATCGTATCTGTTCAGGTCGTCCGATCCCACCAAAACATCCTTTGGACAGTATTCGATACATATACCGCAACCTTTGCAAAGGTCCCTGTCGATCTTTATGATCTTCTTAGTCATCCTATCGATTCCGGCAGAAAGGGAGGTGATATAAAACTTTTCGAAGTCTTCACGACGGAGGCCATTCTCTGTTACGTGATAATTTGTCGTCATACCCGGGAGGACGATCGGTTTTTGCCTCGCTTTCGTTCCCGCACCTCTTGCACTTAACTTTTCCTTCGCCAGTGTATAACGCTTTGTCGAAACCGCATCCCTGGCAAACATAGCCTACGCTCACTCCCGCGGTACGTTCCACAGGTTTTTTTCTGATAGGTTCAGCTTTCTTCCTGGGTTTTTTCTGAACCCATGTGGCCACTTTTTTAGTGTAGTGATAGGTGTAATAGGCACCTACAATCATCCAAAACACCGTCAACCAGGAAAGAAAAGCAAGGTAGTTATCCATGTCCGTCATCATATCCGGTACGGACATAAAATTCCAAAAGAAGTGGAGAAGTATAGCGGAATAGAGTCCGTTCTTTACGAAAAGGTATCCGAAGGCCAATCCAGCGATGAACGTGGGAAACATCTTTAAAAGGTCCCAGGCGGGAAGATGCGCAAGCGCAAATATGACTGAAGATATCAATATCCATACCACCGCCACTCTGTACTCGAATCCAAAGCCTCCAAGGACGTATCGACTAAGTTTTTCCTTACCTTTACCAGCAGCATACACCGCCATGGGTATACCGATGAATACCACCCGCACCACTATCTCTTCCCATACCACCGCTTGAGTCAGTGAATATAATCTCTCCCATAGATCGTAATCCTCTATCGGTGATACGGAAGGGCTGAGACCCATCATCTCTAAACCTAGGTAGTAAATCATGGTGATGAAGAGAAGAGCGGTAAATATGGATACCAACCTCAATATGGGAGAGCCCAGCCTATCGTTCTCTTTCACCTCTTTGAATTTTCCTGTAAACACCTCTTTGAGGTATAGATAAAGATCTTCCAGCCCTTTGTAAAATATCACCACCAATGAGACCAGTATGGCCGCTACCAAAAATAGGTAATATGCAGAAAATGAATATCCACTCAACTCGATTATACCTATAGGGATAGGAAAAACGATGAAGATCACACCGGAACCGGTCAAAGTCTCTGGAAGCACCATTTCTACGGACAAGATGGTCAGCGCCGTATTCAAGAATAGAAGACCCAGAAAGGTCAAAACCGCCGCCGTGGTAGCGACGTGTTTGACAACGTCTTTACTCGAAACGGTAGTATCTGGGGTAGATGATATCTTCGGGTCATTGTAGCCGCAGACATCACATCTACCGTTTTCCATCTCCAGGTCACAACGTGGACATCGCATGTGATACTGCATTTTAGATTATATTATTAATTGTTTCCCCTCGAACAACATAGCCGATGCATGGGAGAAAAGCTTATTTAATGTGTACCCATGATTCTTTTAGAATCCATATGACCTATGAGGCAGTAGATCTGAACATAAAAGAAAATACTCTTTTTATAACGCTCCATAGACCTGAAGTACACAACGCTATGAACAAAGTCATGTTGAACGAATTGACTAGATGTTTCAGAGAATACGAAGATAACTCCGAAGTTAGATGTGTCGTGCTGACCGGCGAAGGTAGTTCGTTCTCAGCCGGTGCCGACCTCAACTGGATGAAGAGCATGATAGACTATAGTGAAGAAGAGAACATCCGTGACAGCAGTATACTGCTCGAACTGTACGACTCGATGTATTACTATCCAAAGCCCATCATAGCAAAGGTGAACGGGCATGCCTTTGGAGGAGGCATAGGACTCATGGCCGTATCCGACATCGTGATAGCCGTACCCGATGCAAAATTTTCCTTCGGTGAGATAAATCTAGGGCTGATCCCCTCGGTTATATCCACCTTCGTTGTAAAAAGGATAGGAGAGGCGAACATGAAAAGATTGTTCATCACAGGAGAGATGTTCGATTCCACCTACGCTTCAAAGATAGGTTTGGTAGACTATGTGGCGAGCTCTGAAGACTTGGACGACGAAGTCTCCAGATATATAGAGGAAATTCAGTCATCGTCTCCCCATGCGGTGAAAGAAGTAAAGGAGATGATGAAGAGGTACGACGAAGTGGGAGAAGAAGAATACAAAGAGTCCACCGTTAAAAAGATAGCCGAACTCAGGGTATCTTCCCAGGGTCAAGAAGGGATCGAGGCTTTTCTGGAAAAAAGAAAACCCAGGTGGAGTGATCATCGATGATAGAAAAAGTGCTAGTCGCCAATAGGGGTGAGATAGCGGTGAGGATCATAAAGGCCTGTCAAGAGAGAGGTATAAAGACCGTAGCCGTTTACTCAGAAGTGGATAAAAACGCACCCAACGTACGTATAGCGGATGAGTCCGTCGATCTTGGAGACCCGACTCCCTCCGAAAGTTATCTCAACATCCCCAAGATCATCGACGCCGCCATGTCGAAGGATGCAGACGCTATACATCCAGGCTATGGTTTTCTTGCGGAGAACCCAGATTTCGCCAAGAGTTGTGGAGATGTCGATATAAAGTTCATAGGCCCCCCTGCGGAGGTCATCGCAGATATGGGTAACAAGATCAAGGCCAAAAACTTGATGAAAGAGGCGGACGTTCCAGTGATACCCGGCTATCATGGTTCAAAACAGGATACGGACACCTTGATAGAAGAGGGTAAAAACATAGGATTCCCGCTCATGGTAAAAGCGACATCAGGTGGTGGTGGAAAGGGGATGAAGATAGTACGAGATAAAGAAGATCTTCGTGACTCGATAGAGAGCGCAAAGCGGGAGGCACTTTCGTCCTTCGGTGACGGATCGGTTTTCCTTGAGAGATACCTC
Source organism: Thermoplasmata archaeon (assembly GCA_003551675.1). Classification (GTDB taxonomy): domain Archaea; phylum Thermoplasmatota; class Thermoplasmata; order Halarchaeoplasmatales; family Halarchaeoplasmataceae; genus Natronoplasma; species Natronoplasma halalkaliphilum. The sequence continues at coordinate 55,278 of PUNG01000009.1, read as the reverse complement.
GACCAACCGAGACATATAGAATTTCAGATACTAGCCGATGAGCACGGGAACATAATACATCTAAACGAGAGGGAATGCTCTATCCAGCGAAGGCACCAGAAGATCATAGAGGAGACCCCTTCGCCCATGATGACCGAGGAACTCAGGGAAGAGATGGGGAGTGCGGCGGTACGCGCAGCGGATGCAGTGGGATACGTGAACGCTGGAACCGTAGAGTTCATGGTGGATTCCGAGCACAAGTACTATTTTCTGGAGATGAACACAAGATTACAAGTGGAACATCCTATAACCGAAGCCATCACGGGTGTAGACCTGGCCAAGTGGCAGTTGAGGATAGCCAACGGAAAAAAAATGGACATATCACAGGAAGATGTAAGACCCAACGGGCATGCCATGGAGTGCCGCATCTACGCGGAGGACCCCACCAATGGTTTCCTGCCGTGCACCGGCGAGGTGAACAAGATCGAACTCCCTAGAGGGCCCAACGTCAGGAACGACGTAGGGATAGAAGAAGGTATGGAAGTGACTCCCTACTACGATCCTATGGTGGGTAAACTTATAGTCAAGGGAGAGAACAGAGCAGACAGTATAGAAAAGATGTGCTGGGCACTTTCTAGATATGCGGTCCTAGGTATAAAGACCAACATACCCTTTTTAAAAGAGATCATCGCCCACGAAGCCTTCAAAGGCGGTGATATCACAACTCATTTCCTTGAGGATCATTTCCAGGACTGGACCGACGTAAAAGAAGAACTCGATCTCGATGCGTTGATAGCCCTAGCGGTTTACGATTCCATGCATCCCAAGAGGAAAGAAGTAGTGAGATACAAAGAGTCCGATCCTCACTCCCCTTGGAGATCCAGCGGTAGATGGAGGATAGGTGTCTAAAATGATCCTAAAATATGAGTACGGAGATAACACCTACAGGGTGGAAGTAGAACGGGACGGAGAAAAGTACTACGTCACTTACGACGGAAACACGTATACGGTCACCGCAGCCGAGGTAGACGAAGGTTTTTTAAGTATAGATCTTGGAGGAAGAGAGATAAAGTGCGTAGTATCCGAAAGTAACGGCGATAAATATTTGTTCATCGATGGAGAGGTATTCGAGGTCACGCCGGTGGAACTCACTGGAAGAAAGAAGGGCGGCGGCACCGAGAGCGAGAAAGACCTCAGGTCACCGATATCCGGTAACGTAGTGAAAGTCGATGTAGAGGAAGGCGATGAAGTCGAAGCCGGAGATGTGGTCATGGTGATAGAGGCCATGAAGATGGAATACATAATAAAAGCACCTTGGAACGGAGTGGTGGACGAAGTCCATTATGAAGAAGGCGAACAGATAGACATAGGTCAAGAAACTGTTAACATAATCAAGGAGGATTAAATATGGATGTGTTAGAAAGCAAAATAGATACTTCTAGCGAAGAGTACAAAAAAAATTATGAAAAGTATGAACAGCTGGTCGATCACCTGAAGAGCAAGATATCTTGGGCCATGAAGGGAGGTGGAGATGAGCGTATCGAATTACACAAGTCTAGAGGAAAGATGTTGGCCCGTGATAGGATAGATGCGCTTCTCGATCCAGGCACACCGTTCATGGAATTCAACTCACTGGCGGCGTATGGACTCTACGACGATAATGCGCCGGCGGCGGGCATAGTTACAGGTATAGGTATAGTTCACGGCAGAGAGATAGTTGTGGTCGCTAACGATGCGACGGTCAAAGGAGGGACATATTACCCCATGACCGTAAAGAAACATCTAAGAGCCCAGACCATAGCTCTGAATAACAATCTGCCGTGTATCTACCTTGTAGATTCCGGCGGTGCTTTTCTTCCCATGCAGGACGAGGTATTCCCGGACAGGGAGCACTTCGGCCGCATATTTTTCAACCAAGCAAGGATGGCTTCTAAAGGTATACCTCAGATAGCCGTGGTGATGGGTATGTGTACCGCGGGTGGTGCCTACATACCGGCCATGTCCGACGAGGCCGTTATCGTCAAAGATACTGGAACTATCTTTCTAGGAGGACCTCCTCTGGTCAAAGCAGCTACGGGAGAGGAGGTAAGCGCTGAAGAACTCGGCGGTGCGGACGTTCACTGCAGAGAGAGCGGTGTGGCGGACCATTACGCCGAAGACGATGAAGACGCCATCGGTATAACTCGAAACATCATAGAGAACCTGAACAGACCGGAAAAGACATCGCTCGAAGTCAAAAAACCGGAAGAACCGCTGTACGATCCCGAGGAGATATACGGCATAATACCTGAAAATCCTCAACAACCCTTCGAAGTACGTGAAGTCATAGCCAGGATCGTAGATGGATCCAGGTTTCACGAATTTAAAAAGCTCTACGGCGAAACCCTGGTCTGCGGTTTCGCACATATCATGGGGTATCCCGTGGGCATACTAGCCAACAACGGCGTGATCTTCTCAGAGTCCGCATTGAAGGGGGCCCACTTCATAGAACTGTGCTGCCAGCGGCGCATACCTCTTGTTTTTCTTCAGAACATAACCGGTTTCATGGTGGGCAAAAAGTATGAGGCAGGGGGTATAGCGAAGGACGGCGCAAAGATGGTCACCGCAGTAGCCAACGCCCAGGTTCCTAAATTTACTGTGATGATAGGCGGCTCTTACGGCGCTGGTAATTACGGTATGTGCGGCAGGGCATACGAACCGAGGCAGCTCTGGATGTGGCCAAATGCAAGGATATCCGTGATGGGAGGCGAGCAAGCCGCTAGAGTACTTTTAACGGTAAAAAGAGACCAGTTGTGGCGTAAAGGGAAAGAACTCAGCGAAGAAGAGGAAGAAGAGATCACCGAACCCATCACAGAAAAGTACGAAAAAGAGGGAAATCCATACTACAGTACCGCACGGATATGGGACGACGGCGTCATAGATCCAATAGATACACGCATGGTACTAGGTCTTGGCATATCGGCTTCTTTGAACGCACCTATCCCTGAATGGAAACCCAGCATGTACAGGATGTGAATTTTACAGCCCTAGACGTTTTGCGATGACCATCCGCTGTACTTCTGAAGTCCCCTCACCTATGGTACATAATTTGATATCTCTAAAATAGCGTTCTACTTCGTTTTCTCTCATGTAACCCTGCCCACCTAAGATCTGGATAGCGTCTCTCGTTGCCCTTACCCCTGTTTCAGAGGCGAACAACTTTGCCATGGTTGCTTCTTTACTGAAGGACTGGCCCTGATCCTCCATGTATGCGGCACGAAGTACCAGCAATCGGGAGGCTTCGATCTTCGTAGCCATATCCGCTAACATGAATTGAACCGCCTGAAATCGACCTATGGGTTTCCCGAACTGTTCTCTTTCTTTGGCGTAGGCGATGCTTTTCTCCAGAGCGCCCTGGGCTATGCCCACCGACATGGCACCTATGGCGGTGCGGCCTCGATCTAATATGTTCATGGCTCCTGTAAATCCTTCTCCAGGCTCACCCAACATATTTTCATCCGGCACCCTACATCCATCAAATAACATCTCGGACGTCACGGTACCGCGAAGACCGAGTTTACTTTCCTCTACACCATATTCTATCCCAGGGGTATCCTCTTCCACGATGAAGGCGGATATACCTCTAGCACCTTTGCTCTTATCTGTCATGGCCATGACCACGACCACGTCTGCGATACTGCCGCTGGTGATGAACTGTTTCGTACCGTTTATCACCCACTCGTCGCCGTCTTTTACCGCGGTGGTTTCAACCGACGCGGCGTCGGAGCCCGCCTTGGGCTCGGTCAGTGCCCACGCGGCTAAAGCCGTCCCGTCTGTAAGTTTAGGGAGGTACTTTCTTCTTTGTTCTTCACTCCCCTTTTCATATATATGGCCTATACCCAACGAATTGTGTGCCTCTATGGTAAGACCGTGAGAACCACACACGCGGGATACCTCTTCCAGCGCCAGCATGTAACTCACCCTGTCTATACCGGCTCCACCATATTCCTGGGGAACGGTCATACCCATAAGACCTAATTCACCTGCTTTCTTTATGGTGTCCCAAGAAAATTCATGTTCTTTATCGATCTCCATGGCTCTAGGCGCTATCTCTTTATCTGCAAACTTCCTTACGGACCTTTTAAACATCTTCTGTTCTTCAGTGAGTTCGAAATCCATATCCATACCCTATCATATTTTTTATGAAAATTTACTCTTGCATCTGATCCATATGGAGGACCAAGGGGTTTAAAAAGGATTCGGTCGCCTTATCCCTATAGAGTCAGATGCTTATTCGAGAGGGCTTCACTTCTTTTTTACCTCGGTGGGAACTATCTTTTTGAGTTCTCCCTCTTCAACTTTTTCCATCAATCTGTCTCTCAGTTTGAATTTCTGTACTTTGCCTCTCCCGGAAACAGGTAATTCATCGGTAACGGATACGTAGCGAGGTACTTTTGCACTAGCCACTTCACCATACAAGAAGTCAACAACGTCCTGATCAGTCATGTCCGCACCATTTGTGGGTACCACCGCTGCAACTACGACCTCTCCCAATTGTTCGTCCGGCACACCCACGACCGCAACCTCTTGTATCTCGGGATGTTCGATTAGGTATTCTTCTATCTCTCTAGGGTAAACATTCAAGCCGCCCACGATGACCATGTCCTTTTTCCTGCCAACTATCTTTACGAAGCCCCTTTCGTCCATCTCGGCCAGATCCCCTGTATGAAGCCATCCGTCCTCGATGGTTTCTTCGGTAGATTCAGGTTTGTTGTAGTAGCCTTTCATAACGTTGTAACCTTTTACCATCAATTCACCGGTCTCTCCTGGCGGAACTTCGTTGCCCTGGTCGTCGACCACCTTTATCTCCTGGTCGGGCATGACTCGTCCTACCGTTTCCACTCTATCCTCGATGGAATCGTCGAATCTGGTCATGGTCACACCGGGAGACGCCTCGGTCAGCCCGTAGGTTATGGAAACATTACAACCCATATCGTCGATGACGGATCTCATGGTCTCGACGGGACAACTTGAGCCGGCCATTATACCTGTCCTTAGAGTGCTGGTATCATAATCTTCTTCCTTCATAACTTCCAATTCCCGTATGAACATGGTCGGAACCCCATGTATCATGGTAGCCCCTTCGTCCTCCACCAGTTCCAGCGCTTTGTAGGGATCGAATTCAACGAGAGGTATCATGGTCCCTCCAAAAACCGTCATGAGTGTGATGCTCATCACGTTGCCGAAGCAGTGGCTGAAAGGAACAGGTATGACCAGCTTGTCGTCTTCTCTCGCCTTTAAGATCTCTCCCTGGTCCAGGGCGTTTTTGACTATCTGGTGGTGAGAGAGCATGACTCCCTTGGGTTTTCCCGTGGTTCCGGACGTATACAACAAAAAGGTCACATCGTCAGGGTCGGTTTCTCTTTTCCTCTTCAAATAATCTTCGTCTTCTCTCCAATCTTTCCCCGTTTCATATACTTCATCAAAATTGAAAGAAGAAAACTCGTCGCTTTCTCCTTCTAACAGGACCAAGGTCTCTAAAGTTTCCAAACCCGATCTTCTATCTTCCAGCGTTTCTAAAAATCTGTATTTGCCGGCCTGGTCCGTGGTTATCACCGCTTTTGTATCCGAATCGTTGAACATGTATTCTATCTCTTCACCCTTGTACCACGGATCGGTAGGAACTACAACGGCTCCTATCTTAGGTACGGCGAACCATGCTATGATCCATTCGGGTAAGTTGGGTAACCATATAGAAACCTTGTCTCCCCGGCTCACGCCTCTCTTCATCAAAAAGTAAGCTAACCTCTCGGCCTTTTCGTTCAGATCTTCATAAGTTATACGTCTATCCTCAAATATGACTGCTTCTTTATCAGAATCCTCTTCCGCTCTATCCTCCAATAACTGGCCTATGGTCGTTTTCATGATATGATACCTCTGGTTTTTTCGAAATGAAATGAAAGATATAAGTTTTGCGATTTGGTGCAAGGATGTATCGTCCAAATCAAAAAAAAGCAATCAAAAACTATATAAACAATATCACATTCCCGATTTAATAGGTGTTTATTATGTTGGGAATAGCAGATACATTAGGTATGTCGCAGGAAGTCCTTGCGATATTGATAGCCATGATCACAGCCGTACTGGGTCTGATCTTGGCAGGATACTTCTGGAAATTCATTTCGAAACAAGATGTTGGGACAAAAAAGATGGAAAGACTGTCAGGTGAAGTCAAAAAAGGAGCGAGAACGTACCTGAATACGGAATACAAGTATATAGCGATATTTGTTGTGATAGTCGCTATAGGTCTGGTCGTAAAAGACTACGCCGAAGGCGTGAGCTTGATGACTTGGTTCCCATTTTTGGTTGGTGCGTTTTTATCCGCTGCCGCCGGTTATCTCGGTATGATAACCGCTACCAGCTCTAGTGCGCCGACTACCCAGGGTGCCAGAAAAAGTCTGAACGACGCTTTAACCATAGCTTTCCGCGGAGGTTCGGTGATGGGACTTTCAGTGGTAAGTTTTGGCTTGATCGGTCTCAGCGTCAGTTTACTCTTGATACGTTATGTTTATAATCTGGAAGAAGCCATCATGTACATCGCCGGATTCGGTTTCGGAGCGAGTTCCATAGCTCTTTTCGCCAGAGTCGGTGGAGGTATCTACACCAAGGCGGCGGACGTCGGAGCCGATCTCGCAGGTAAAGTAGAAGCCGAGATACCGGAAGACGATCCAAGAAATCCAGCGGTCATCGCGGACAACGTAGGTGACAACGTTGGAGACGTTGCGGGCATGGGAGCGGATCTTTTCGAATCATATACCAATACCATCATAGCTTCATTAGCGTTGGGTTGGATGGCGTTCCAAGGTGAAGCTCTTTTGGACCGAAGTCCCATACAGGATGCGGTCATAGAACACGGATTAGAGATGCAGATATTCGCGATACCTTTCATCATCGCCGGTGCAGGCATCATCGCCTCTATGATAGGTATTTTCTTTGTGAAGGCGGAAGGCGACGCCAGTCAGGAGACTTTATTGGCGGCTCTGAGAAAGGGTACATGGGGCGCCGCAGCGTTGATAATCGTATTTTCGTTCATCGCTCTATATATCACGCTTCCACCAGATGATTTTGGTAGGTTGGCTTACAGACTCTTCGGTGCCGTGGTAGCCGGGTTGGTCGGAGGAGTACTCATAGGTTACTTCACCGAATATTATACTTCGGATAGATACAGCCCTACGAAGAAGATGGCGGAGTCCACGGAAACCGGCGCAGCTACGTTCATAATACAGGGCCTCGCCACGGGTATGGAGAGCACTGTCTTCCCTGTGGTGATAGTTTCTGGAGCTACCCTTATAGCATTTTACCTTGCAGGCCTTTACGGCATAGCTATAGCGGCTATAGGGATGCTTTCCACGCTGGGTATAACGCTTTCTTCCGATGCATACGGCCCGGTGGCCGACAACGCGGGAGGCCTAGCGGAGATGAGCGGGCTTGATCCGAAAGTCAGAGAGAGGACGGACGCTCTTGACTCTCTGGGCAATACCAACGCAGCTACGGGCAAGGGTTTTGCCATAGGTTCGGCCGCTTTGACAGCACTTACACTTACGGCGGCTTATGCTTCCGAGATCGGTTTAGATCCCGGTGATTTCAGCGTCATGGAGCCCACCACAGTGGTTGCGATCTTCATCGGCGCCATGATACCATTCGTCTTCTGTGCTATCACGATGAAAGCGGTAGGCAGAACGGCGTTCATGATAGTCAAAGAGGCTAGAAGGCAGTTCAAAGAGGTGACCGGTCTTCTAGAGGGAGAGGCGGAACCCGATTATCAAAGACCCATAAACCTAAGTACCGCTGCGGCACTCAAAGAGATGATAGTGCCAGGAATGATGGCCATAATCGTGCCCTTGTTGGTGGGATTCCTTTTAGGGCCCGCCGCACTGGTTGGCTTTTTATTGGCAGCCACGGGTACCGGTTTCGTACTCGCCATAATGATGGCTAATTCCGGTGGTGCATGGGATAACGCGAAAAAGTACATCGAGCAGGGCCACCACGGTGGTAAAGGTTCAGAAGCACACAAGGCGGGTATCATAGGAGATACCGTTGGTGATCCTTTCAAGGACACTTCTGGTCCGGCGCTCAATATACTGATAAAATTGATGTCTATAGTTTCCCTTGTATTCGCTAGCGCCATCGCCACTTATGCACTTATATGAAAGTGAGTCTAAGGTGAACGACGATGTATATAATGGAAAAGAAAACAGACACGATCCGTATACCTCCCTATAGATTGGACGAGGATCTCGATGATGCGGCTAGAGAGATCGCTAAAGCCGAGCTAGAGGGGAATATCGAAGAAGGAAACAAATTGCTCATACTCGCTACGAACGTTGAGAGAGTAGGCGACGGCAGGGTCGTCCACGGCGATGGAGGTGTTCACCAAGAGGTAAGATACGACGCCCTGCAGTTTAAACTAGTAGAGCAGGAACTGATATTAGGTTACCTGTGCGAGGTACTGAAGTTCGGCGCTTTTATCAGGTTCGGACCACTTGACGGACTGCTCCATATCAGCCAGATAATGAACGATAAAGTGGAAGTCGATCAAGGAAACCAAAGATTGGTGGGCAAGGATTCAGGAGATTCTCTGGAGATCGGCGACGAGATCAGAGCTAGGATAGTCACGGTGAGCGTCAACGAGAGGAACCCCCGGGAAAGCAAGATAGGATTGACCATGAGGCAGAACGGTTTGGGTAAGTTGGAATGGCTGAAAGAAGATGACGAGGAGGAGGACTGAATTTGGTAAAACTGAAAGCTTGTAAAGAATGTAATCGTTTGACGGAAGACAATGAGTGTCCCCTATGTGGAAGCGAAGTATCCAGGGAATGGCAGGGCTATCTGGTAATAATAGACCACGAAAATTCCACTCTAGCCAAGAAGATGGGGATAAAAGCCAACGGTAAATTTGCTTTAAAGGTCAGAGGATAGATGTTAGATAAAAAGATTCCAGACAGCGATCTGAGATTGAAGAAAGAACAGCGGATCCGATTGAAAGATACGCTAGGCGAAGTAGTTCAAGGCGAACTGCCACTGAAGTATTTAGATAAAAAACCCATCATCGCCGTTGGAGACGTTGTCACTGATACCTTACTTGAACAGGGCCTAAAACCGGATGTAGCCGTTATAGACGGAAAAACCAGGAGAGGCCCCTTCGAATACGATAATTTAGTTGAATTTCCCACGGAACTAGATATCAAAAATCCCCCGGAGATCATCGTACGAAAGGCTTGGTGTGCTTTTCAAAGTGCCATAGAAAAGGACGAACCGGTACTGATAAGAGTAGAAGGTGAAGAGGACTTACTGTCCCTCGTAGCCATAGTACTCTGCCCTCTAGACGGTATCGTCATCTATGGTGTGCCCTCGGAAGGCATGGTGATCAACGAAGTATCGAAAGATTTAAAAGAAAAAAGTTGGGAAGTAATAAATAACATGATAGAAGTGAACAAAGGTGTATAACATGGTCGAAGTCGAGATAGAACAAGAAAAAGAAAACAAACTTATGCATAGACGCGAACTCAACCTTGGTGTTGACCACGAAGGTGAAGGAACACCCTCGAGAAAGGTACTCATAGATAAGATAGCGAGCTTGGTAAACGCTTCAAAAAACGAGATCGTGTTGGACAAGATAGATACGGAGTACGGTAAAGAGAGATCTATCGTCAAGGTCAGAGTTTACGACGATGAAAAGTTTGTGAAAGAGTATGAACGGGACTATTTCCAAAAAAGGTAATCAAAGGTGGTGATATAGATGGAAAAATCTGAGATATACGAGGTCGAAAACGGCGAACTCAAAAGGAATAGAAGGAACTGCCCCAAATGTGGAGAAGGAGTCTTTCTAGCAGAACATGAAAATAGGACCTCCTGCGGCAAATGCGGATACACGGAATTCACAGATAAGAAGTAAGATACATCTTGTGGGCTCGTGGTGTAGCTATCCGGTCTCATAAAGAGCCGGACTGCAAAGGATATCATCGGGGCTTCCGGAGCCCTAAACCCGGGTTCGAAAACCGGTCTGGTATTCCCTGATCGGGCGAGATTCCCGGCGAGTCCGCTGTGATCCATATGGAGGAGAAGATGGTAGATACAAAAGAATTACAGAAGGCTGTAGAGCAGTTCAGGGACCAACGTGATTGGAAAAGATATCATACCCCTAAAGACTTGAGCATATCCGTATGCATAGAAGCTTCCGAACTGTTGGAACTCTTCCAGTGGAAGGAGGACTCGCTCTCGTCGGTGGACGACGAAAGGTTGAGCGAGGAGATGGCCGATGTGATGATCTACCTTTTGGCTCTTTCGAATATAGCCGACATAGACCTTGGAAAGGCGGTCGAAGAAAAATTGAAGAAGAACGAAGAAAAATACCCTCCGGAGGAAGACCACTTATTCTGATCCAAAAGGTTTTTATCCGCCAAAAGAAGAGATGATTACACATGGTCAGTAAGACAAAAAAGGATAGGGACGAACTACTCAAAGAACGGATACGTATACCTGGAAGAAAAACCTACCAGGAAGTATTCGACAAAAGGACCTTGATGGAACTCTATGGTCTCATGAAAGACGGTGCCATAGACATACTAGACCATCCAATATCTACGGGTAAAGAGGCGAAGGTATTTAGAGGTGAACAAAAAGACGGTACGCCCGTTGCGGTCAAGATCATGAGGATCAACACAGCCGTTTTTAAGAAGTACAGACAGTACATAGAAGGAGATTATAGATTCAAAGACGTGCCCAAAGGGGCGAAGATGATATTCTCTTGGACTAGGAAAGAGTTTTCAAATCTACGCATCATGCATAAGGCAGGCATAAAAGTTCCTGAACCCATATCTTTTTCTAAAAATATACTGATCATGGAGTATCTAGAGCATAGGGGCTTTCCGGCACCTATGTTGAAAGACGTAGATATAGACCAGGAAGATATGGAATATGTATGCGGTGAGATATTGGATCATATGAAAACGCTTTACAACGAGGTCGAGATGGTCCACGGAGATCTCAGCGAATTCAACATACTCATATCAAAGGAGCGACCGTATATGATAGATGTTTCACAGTCCGTATTCTTGGATCATCCCGAAGCCATAAATCTACTTGAAAGAGATGTGAAGAACGTGGTAAGGTACTTCAGGTCCAACGGCGTAGATATAACCCAAGAAGACGTTGTAGAAAGAGTGGGGATCGAAGTAGAAGAAGAACTGATTTGAAGATGTGATATCATGCCAAATTTAAAGATACCTAAGAATAGGATAGGAGTCCTCATAGGTAAGAAGGGAAGTACTAAAAAAAAGATAGAAGATGAAAGCGGAGCAATACTCGACATAGATTCAAAAACGGGATTGATCGAGATAGACGTAAGTGATATAGACGATCCTATCTTGTCTTTGAAAGTCGAAGACGTGGTCAAGGCTATCGGTAGGGGATTCAACCCTGAAAAGGCCCTGGATATATTAGAGGAGGAGGTCAGTTTCTTCCTTTTGGATATACGGGATTGGGTGGGTAAAAACACCAACGCGGTACGTAGGATGAGGAGCAGAGTTATAGGCAGGGATGGTAGGACCAGAGAGATAATAGAAGAACTCACGGAAACACATATCTCCGTCATGGGAAACACCATCGGTATAATCGGGACTTCTTTCCGTCTAAATCTGGCTAGACGTGCTATAGAGATGTTGTTGGAGGGTAGAAAACACGCTACGGTATACAGATATTTGGAGGAAAGTAGAGAAGAGATAAAACTCAGAAGGACCGGATTTAGGATAAAACAGTGAGAGGTCCATTTCCATGAGCACAACTTTTTCAGATCACCGTCGACCTAGAAACATAAGACTAGGCGTATTGGGGATACAAGGAGCCGTACTAGAACACGAAAGGTCCTTGAGAAAGAGTTTGAAAGAGTTGGGGATGAAGGGAGATGTAAAGAGAGTTAGATATGAAGAGGAGATCGAAGGACTGGACGGACTCGTGATCCCCGGAGGGGAAAGCAGCACTATCTCTCGGATATTGGGTCAGAAAAAGATCAGAGAAAAGATAATCTCTAGAGCGGAGGAGGGTATGCACATAATGGGGACCTGTGCGGGGGCTATATTACTGGCAAAAGAAGGGGGTACGGCAGTCGATGGATCAGACACGCAGTTGTTAGAGCTGATGGACATCGAGGTGGAAAGGAATGCGTTCGGAAGGCAGAGGAGGTCTTTTGAGAGCTATGTGGATACGAATATTGCAAAACGCTTCCCCGGGGTGTTCATAAGAGCACCTATGATCGTGAACTGCTGGGGAAAATGCACCCCTCTCGGACGATTAGAAGAGGTTATCATCGCAGCTGAGCAGGACAATCTTTTGGCGTTGGTTTTCCATCCTGAGCTTACATCGGATCTGAGGATCCACACCTATTTTGTTCAGAATATCATAAAAAAATATAAAAAATAAGGGAACAAGGCGAGGGGGGTAACCTTAAAATAGTCCTATCATCTATCGTCCTCCGGTGTATCAAGATGCCTTTGGATTTGAAAATAGATGATTTGCGCTATGGTTCCGAATTGATCAAGAGAGGTTTTGCCCAGATGCAGAAAGGCGGAGTTATAATGGACGTGACCGACGCAGAAGAGGCTGCTATAGCAGAGGATGCTGGAGCCGTTTCCGTGATGGCCCTTGAAATGGTCCCAGCCGATATAAGAGAGGTAGGAGGTGTAGCTAGGATGGCCGATCCTGCGAAGATAAAAGAGATAATAGATGCTGTTGACATACCTGTGATGGCAAAGTGCAGGATAGGGCACATCGCAGAGTCCCGTGTTTTGGAGTCATTAGGTGTAGACATGGTGGATGAATCAGAAGTTTTGACCCCAGCTGACCCTTTCTATCACGTTGACAAGACTGATCATGATATCCCCTTCGTATGTGGATGTAGAAACCTTGGAGAAGCCTTGCGCAGGATAGAAGAAGGTGCCGCCATGATGAGGACGAAGGGAGAAGCCGGAACGGGTAACATCGTCGAGGCCGTCAGACATCAAAGAGCGGTCATGGGCGAGATAAGAGAACTGAAGGAAAAAGAGAAACATGAATTGATCGACGTAGCTAAAAAGCACGGCGTGACCCTAAAACTCGTAGAAGAGGTCGCGGAGAGGCAGCGCTTGCCCGTGGTAAATTTCGCCGCGGGAGGTATAGCGACGCCTGCCGATGCGGCCCTGATGATGATGCTAGGTACAGATGGGGTATTCGTTGGCAGCGGTATATTCAAGTCCGAAAGTCCACAGGTCATGGGTGAAGCCATAGTGGAAGCCGTCCATAATTTTGACGATCCTGAAAAGATAGCTGAGGTATCTGAAGGACTGGGCAAGGCAATGCCCGGAAAAAATATCGATGATCTATCCGAAGAAGAAAGGCTGCAGGATAGAGAATCTAGCAGGTGAGTGTAAAATACTTCACCTCTTTTTTTTCTATTTTCTGTCTCGCTTTCCAGAAAGTTTAACAATACCAAAGTTTTAAGGAGTTGACGAGAACTTATGGCCTCAATAGCCGAGGAACTTGCGGAAAAACAACAGGAGATCTCTGTCGGAGAATTTTTTGAGAGGAACAAACACATCTTAGGCTTTGACTCGTTGACCAAGGCGTTGGTCACGGCTGTAAAAGAAGGTGTAGACAACTCGCTCGACGCCTGTGAAGAGGCGGAGATCCTTCCAGAGATCAAAGTAGGGATCCAAGAGATAAACGACAGAGAGTATAAGATAACGGTGGAAGACAACGGGCCCGGCATAGTGAAGAGAAAAGTACCAGAAGTCTTCGGTAAACTCCTTTACGGCTCAAGGTTCCACGAGATCAGTCAAAGTAGAGGGCAACAAGGTATAGGGGTATCGGCAGTGGTGATGTACGGCCAACTGACCACGGGTAAAGCCACCCTGGTTTGGTCTAAAGTCAAAGAAAAAGATTACGCCCATAAGATGAAGATAACCATGGATACCAAGAAGAACGAACCGGAAGTCCTCGATGACGATGTGGTCCTATGGGAAGGTAAAGAGCACGGTATGAAATTCGAGACCACCATAAAGGGGTTGATGAGACGGGGGAAACATTCCGTCTTCGAGTATCTGAAAAATACGGCTATAGTCAATCCCCACGCAAGGATAGAGTTCGATAGGGATGGAGAAAAAATAATTTTTAAACGGGCGACAGATCAACTCCCAGAGAAAACTAAAGCGGTACAACCACATCTGAAGGGGATAGAACTGGGTACCTTGGCGAAGATGGCGAAAGACACAGATAGAAGGACTTTGAAATCATTTTTAAAACACGAGTTCAGCAGGATAAGTTACAGTAAAGCGGGGGATATATGTGAAGAGGCGGAGATGGACGAGAAAACTAAACCAAAAAATCTTGAGGTCGAAGATTGTAAGAAAATTTTGAAAGCAGCTAAAAAAGTCAAACTCATGGCACCAAAGACCGACTGTCTCTCCCCCATAAAAGGTATGTTGATAAAGAAGGGACTCAAGAACGTCCTCAAGGGACAACATCCAGAATACTACGCCCCTCCTTCGACAAGAGATCCTGAGGTCTATTCGGGTAATCCGTTCCAGGTGGAAGTGGGACTCGTTTACGGCGGTGACCTACCCAAGGAAGGACCTGTGAAAGTTTTACGGTTCGCTAACAGGGTCCCGCTGCTTTACAAAAAGAGTGGATGTGCCGTTTCCACCGCCATAAAAAACATAGATTGGAGGATATACGGCCTGGATCAAAGAGGAGGTAGAGGGATGCCCTCCGGGCCTGCGGTCATCTTGGTCCACGTAGCGTCTACAAGGGTTCCATTCACATCCGAAGCAAAAGACTCTATCGCGGACATACCGGAAGTTATCGATGAGGTCGAGAAAGGACTGAGAGAATGTGCTAGGAACTTGAGGACACACCTGAACAAAGAGAAAAGACGCAAAAAGGTCAAAAAGAAGTTCACGGTGGTCAACGACATACTACCTATGATAGCAAAAAAATCCGCTGAAATAGTGGGAAAAGAAATACCAGAATTGAGTAAATCTATGACCAAAATAATGGGAGTGGTCTATGTAGACAGGAGATGCGAGTGGGATAACGGCAGGTGCAAGATCGATATAGACATAACAAATTATACTCCCAAAAATAAAAAGATGAACCTGTTTTTCGAAAAACCTTATCCTGAAACAGAACTTTTGTCGTCCAACGTCGATCCAGACCATCAAGGAGATCACTTAGAATGGACGCTTGAAACTTTGAAACCATCTGAGAGAAGAAGGATCAGTCTAGAATTCGATGGAGGTTTAGAAGAAGATGACTTAGATGGTACAGATGTATACATCGAAGGAGTCACGGAGACAAAACTCATCGGAGCCGAAACCTTACCAGACGATTGGGGTATAGAGATGGCGGAGATAAAGGAGGAGTGATGATATGAAAGGAAAAAAAGAAGAGAGACACCAAGAAGCGCTGGACGAGTTAAGAGATATCGCGGAGCGATTCTACCAACAGCTTGAAAACGGTGATATCCCGAATATGGCTATCCCTACGCGGTCCAAATCTAACATAGAATTAGATCGTAGAGAAGGTGTATGGAAACTCGGCGATTCAAAAACCAAAAGGTCCGCAAAGAAATTGAAGAGTGCCAGGATGCTGCTCCGAACACTCTACATGCTGGAGCTGATACAGGATATGATCGAGGGGGATAAATCTTCAACGCTGAGAGAGATGTATTATATCTCTGAAGGATGGGATAAAGCAGAATTCAGCAAGCAGAACGAGTCCGACAGTCTAGCCGAGGACATGGAATTGGCCACTGGGTGTTTGAGAGAAGACTTCAAACTTCGACCGGAAGAAGATGGAGCTAGGTTGATAGGAAATATAACCGTAGAGGAAGTCAACAGGAAGGGAGAGATCAGGAAAATCAACTGCAGAGACGACGTAGGAGACTCGGGTTATACCGTCCCATACAACGTAGAATCCGACAAGGTGAATTTTAAAGACGTCGACGTCGATTTTATGATAGCCATAGAGACTGGGGGTATGTTCGATAGGCTGGTAGAGAACGGCTTCGATGAAGAAGCCAACGCTTTATTGGTGCATCTAAAAGGGCAACCCGCGAGAGCGACCAGACGGGTCATAAAAAGGTTGAGCGAGGAGGAAGGTATACCGGTAGTTGTTTTCACCGATGCCGATCCATGGAGTTTCAGGATCTTCGCCTCGGTGGCCTACGGTGCTATAAATACTGCGTACCTTTCCGATTACCTTGCGACCCCCACCGCGGAGTATATCGGTATAACTGCCAGCGATATAATGACCTATGATCTGCCAACAGATAAACTCTCAAAAAACGACAGGAAAGCTTTGGAGCAGGAACTAGATGATCCGAGGTTCGATACCGACTTCTGGAAAGAAGAGATCGAGACCATGTTAGATATAAACAAAAAGGCGGAGCAGCAGGCCTTAGCGAAGTATGGATTGGACTATGTTACCGATACTTACCTACCTGAGAAATTGGGACAGATGGGATTGATGTGAACCTTTTACTCTAGGCCTCAGCGTATCTTTTTCGCATAGATCCTTTTGATGTCTTCCGCTTTTACACTTCCCTTTTTTATCATGCCGTCATGGGTCATTATCTTGTGGATCACGGCTTCGTCTTTGTCGAACTCCAACATACTGTTCAAATGAAATTCTTCTTCGGGTACCACTTCTAACACCTCTGAAGAACTGCTTCTACCCTTGTTTACCGTTACCTTCACACGGACCTTGTCGTACTTTTTGGCCCAGATGGTATCTATGTCCTCGACTTTAGAGGAACTAGTCCTGGCGGTACCGTCCTTTTTCCTTTGCGTTATAGATGTGACTTTCACGGTGGAATCATCTATTATCAACTCGTCCCCTATGTGTATCCACTCATCGGGATAGAGCGATATGCTTTCTTTCTCGGAGTCGTCCTTCCAACTCACGATGATCGGTACATCTACGGCTTTCTTCTCACGGATGGTCCTATGCTCCGTTGTGCCGCACTCGTTACATCTAACCACGCCGTCTATCGTCACTTCCTTTCCCTTGGTGCCGACTTCTCCTTTCAATATCTTATGGAGAGTGTCTTCCTCACAAACGGAACACCTGAGATAGTATGAATTTGGTACTTTCATGGTCCTTCACCTTCACGCTTCTTATGGTGTTCTTTAGGTCTTCCATTATATCAATCTTCCCATACATCGAAACCGCATTCACATTCACCCGTGGTAAGGTCTTGACCGCACTTCGGGCATTTGGATTTTTCTATAAGGTGTTCGGACCAAGCCTCCTTGACGTCTTTCTCGTCAGATCCCATGATGGTTTCATATATCTTTTTGTGTTCCTGGGTCTTCACGAGTTTTTTCAACTTCGTATAATCGTGTAGGGGTCCTTCTTTTAATTCCATAACACCCTCTCTTTTTGCATAGGCTCCTAAAACTATACCTGCGGCGAAACCTGTAAAGTGAGCCGCATGAGCTATGTTGGTAACACCGGAGATGAAGATGATACCGGTCTGCATGAGTATGAAAACGCCTACAGCAAGATCCACCCTGACCCTCGGTACCAATATAGGACCCAAAAGCATGGTGATCCTATCCTTAGGGTAGAGAAAAACCAGTGCACCCATTATCCCAAATACGGCTCCGGAGGCGCCGATGTTCGGTATCTGTAGGATGTTCCATCCTGAGACTCCGCTCAAAACTTGAAGCCAGTTCAACGAGTACTGCCCGATAGTAGCTATGAATCCCGTAAAAAAGTAAAAAACGAAAGTCCATCTTTTACCCACTCTACTTTCCAAGGCCATGCCTATGAAGAAAAGGACTATCAGGTTCCCGAAGATGTGCATTATATCCGCATGGGTGAACATCATGGTTACAAAAGTGTGGGCCCTAGTAAATAGAAGCCCTAGGTCATAGAGATAGATAGCTCTTCCGGCAAGGATATCTACCGCAGGTCCAAAAAATGGTCCGCTGAAATAGGGATTTACTATCATGAATATGAGTAAATTTTGGATCATCAGAACCTGAACTAGATACATCTCACTCTTCCAGGCGTAGACGAGGCCCGCTATTATTATAAGAAGAACGACTATCAGTATCGAGAGCGTTAACATCCATGAGTAATCCTATCTTTTAAGATTTAGTATTATCCCTTTTTCTCATGGCATATATGTGATTAAATATTCAAAAAAGATTTATACTATACCTTATGTAGCAACCTCGATAGGTGTAAAAATGGTGGAAGAAGACCTGACTAAAGAGGAAAAAAAGTTGATCGAAAAGGTCAAGAAGAAAGGATTAGAGGATAAGATCGTATATGACAACGATCTGAGTGAGGAGGAAGAAGAGTTGATAGACAAGTTGGTAAGAGCTGGATTCAACAAAAACGTCGCAATAACTTTTGTTTTCCTCGCAGGCAGAGACGAAACCAGGAGTAGAGAGATCGAAGACGCCACGAGATTAAGACAACCGGAGGTCTCCATCGCCATGCAGGAATTGAAAGAGCGTGGATGGGTGACAAAAAGGGACCTCAAAAAAGAAGGAAAAGGCAGACCGGTACACATCTATAGGCTGGACAGATCCATAGATGAGATAAAGGAAGAGATAAAAGAAAATAAAAAAGAACGCATAGAGAAGATAGAAAAAAATATGAAAGATATAGAAGAGCTCATGGATTCTATATTTTGATCTTCATTAAAGACTTCACTGCGGTTCACCATATCTATTGGTAACGATCACGGTATGAGGATACGGGTTCTGTTGAGTGAAAAGATTTTTTATCGAGTAGAAGTATATTATGACTATCAGGTTGCGTTATGATGGAAAGGGATATCCACCCGGGTCTGCGAGAATGTTATACAGATGGCTGCGTCAAAAAACATTGTCCTAAATGCGGGGGCCATCTTAGGAGGATCCAAGAAGGAGAGAAAAGATTCTTCTGTGATCTTTGTAAAAAATACTTCCATAGTGATGAGGTAGAGTAAAAACGAACCAATAGCCTTGAGCAACTTTCAGTTACCTCTCTAGTAAAGATTTAAATCACCGTCCACTATGGGGTGACGATGGTAAAATTCGCACATATCGCGGACTGTCATCTGGGTGCGTTCAGCCGGCATCCAGAACTCAAAGAGTACAACCTCGAAGCCTTTGAGAAGTCCATAGACATCAGCATCGAAAGAGATGTTGATTTCATAGTCATCGCGGGAGACCTTTTTCACAACCCGCATCCTGATCTAGAGGTGGTCGATAGAGCCGTACAGATACTCATGAAAGCTAGAAAAGAAAACATCAGGATCTACTCCGTTTACGGCTCCCACGACTTCAACATCGCCAGGGCTTCACTCATAGATGTGCTGGAGAGTGCGGAAGTCTTCAAAAAGGTGGTCAACTATCTGGAAGAGGAGAATAGATTAGCTCTTCAGGAAGATCCTTCCGGTATCTCCATCGCAGGGTTGAGTGGTAGGAAAAACAGGGCGGACGTGAGTTACTTTGAACATATCGACTTCTCTCCTGGAGAAGAAAAGAGCAGAAGCATATTTGTTTTCCATACCCCCATAGCGGAGTTGAAACCCGCCGATATACACGAAGAAAAGAGCGTACCTCTCTCTTCTCTACCCGAAGGTTTTGACTACTATGCCGGCGGTCACATCCACGCCAAGATAGAAGACCATGAGAACAGGATATACTACCCTGGGCCGACATTCGGCTCTTCTTACACAGACCTTGAAAGAGACGAAAGAGGCTTTTTTATCGTTGACGACTGGGAACCTGAATATATCAGCTTTGAAGATCCCAGGATAGTTCTACACAGGATAGATGCAGAAGGATCGAATGTTGAAGAACTGGAAGAGAAGTTAGAAGAGCTTTATAATAAGAAGATGGACGGCGATATCCTGCTACTGAAAGTCAAAGGTACCCTTTCTCAAGGTACTCCCGCGGATATAGATTTCAACGAGAAGAAAAGAAAGCTGAAAAAAGAAAAGGGTTTCCAGACCGTCTTCCTGAACAGGAGAGAACTAGAGGGTAGAGAACTTGAAAGAGTGAAGTTGAAAGAAAGAGACGAGGAAGAAGAAAAGATGGAGCGGAGGCTTTTAGAAGAGCATATAGATCACGAATATTGGGGGCATGAATTCGGTCACCACCTGCTCAACATACTGAAGATAGAAAAGAACGAAGACGAAACGGACTACGATTACGAGGAGCGTATATGGGAAGAAGCATGGGAGCTCATACGTAAAAGAGATGATCACGAAAAGGAGGAAAAACGACGTGAAAAGAAAGAAGAGCCCAGTGACGAAGAAAAGCGTGCTGAGAAGAAGGGCGGCCAGATAAGTTTGGTGGATTTCGGAGGAGAAAGATGAAACTCGACAGGATGAAGATCAACAACATAAGGAGTTATAAAGAAGAAAATATCGATTTCGACGAAGGAGTTTTACTTTTCCAGGGGGATATAGGCTCGGGAAAATCTTCTATCCTTTACGCCCTAGAATTCGTTCTTTTCGGGGCCACGGAGCAAAACTTTTACGACAAGATACTGAGGCATGGTGCGGATAAGGCCAGTGTCGAGTTAAGATTCGAAGTAGAGGATAACGATTTCCTAGCCTACCGTTCCATAAGGAAGAGGAGCAGCGACTGGGCCAAGGAATGTTATCTGGAAACCGAGGGAAAAAAGATGGAGCTGTCCTGGGAAGAGATGAGAGTGAAGATAATAGACCTCTTGGGTCTCAGGGAATCCACTAGAGGTAAAGTAGAAACTTTCCATATGAGCATATATACGCCCCAGGAGCGCATGAAGAGTATCCTATCCATGAACGAAGATCTTCGGTTAGAGTCCATAAGGAAGATATTCAACATACAAGAGTACGAAAGGGCCGCCGATAACGTGAGTATAGTGAAGAGACGTTTAGAGAATGAGATAGGAAAACTCGAAGCTAAAGCCGAAGACATGGAAGAGAAAAAAGAAAGGCTAGACCAGAAGAAAGAAGAGATCGAGAGTAAAAAAGAAGAAAAAAAAGAAGTCGCACAGGAATTCAAAGAACGCATAAAAGAAAGAAAGGATACACAAGAAAAAAGAGAAAGATTGGAAGAACTAGAAAAGAAAAAGAGAAAAATTGAAAACAAAAAGAAAAGATTGGAGGATAGTATCAGAACCACTGAAGAAAGCCTAGAGGAAACAAAAAAAGAGTTGGAGAGGATAGAAAAAGATGAGAAAAAATTGAGTATGGTGAGGGAAAAAAAAGAAGAATATGTAAAGGCAGAAAAAGAGTTGGAAAGGGCTAGAGAAAAACTAGATGAAAAAAATAAACTGAAAAGTAAAAAGGAAAATCTAGAGATAAGGTTAAAGAACAAAATTAAAAGATCAAAAGAGTTGGAAGAGAAAAAGAAAGAGAAGGATAGAGCAGAAGAAAGGGTGGAGGAGTTGAAAAAAAAAGTCGAAGGATCAGAAGATATAAAGGAAAAAAGGAAGAAGATAAGGGAAGATATCAGCGATATAAAGGCCGATAAAAGATCCGTTGAAAATGATCTAAAAGAGTCAAAAGAAGAAATCGAGGAACTGAGAGATCTTGAGATGGAAAAAAGATGTCCAAAATGCCAGCAGGTACTAGACGAAGAACATCTAGAAGAGTTGTTGCAGGAGTTGGAAGAAGATATAAAGGAGATGGAGAGCAAAAAGGAAGAGCTGGAAGAGAAAAAGGCCGAAATGGACCAGGAACTGAAGGAGCTAAAGAAAAAGATAGATCACCTGGAGGAGAAAAAAAAGGACTTGAACTACAAGAAAAGAGAGATAAAAAGATTAAAAAAAGAATTGAAAGTAAAAGAGGGATTAAAAGAAAGAATCCAGGAACTCGAAAAAAAAATCCAGGGTTTGAATGAAGATATAAAAGAAAAAGACATAGACGAAAAGGATCTCAGTGAGCTGAAAAAGAGAGAAAGAGAACTCCGAGAATTCAAAGATGAGTTCACCAGGATAAAAGAACGATTGAAAAAAAAGGGCGAATATCTCAAAAAGAAGGGTGAGAAAGAAAAGGTGGTGGAAGAAAAGAAAGACGCTCTCGGAGAGATCAAAAAAGAACTGGAAAACTTGGAAGAAAAATTCTCTAAAAAGGACTTGGAAAAGATAAAAGAAAGGCACGAGAAGCTCATCGCAAAGATAAGCCAGCTAAAAGAGAAGAAGACACATCTGAAAGAAGATGTGAGCAGACTCGGAGACGAGATCGAGGAGAGAAAGAAGGAGATCAAAAATAAAAAAAAGAGTAAGAAAGAAGCCAAGGAATTGAGGAGACTGAACTCATGGATGAACAACCAATTCAAAGAGACCATCAAAGCCATAGAAGAACATCGATTAGCACAGATCAGACAGGATTTTGCCAGCTACTTCAAAGAGTGGTTCGACGAGATACTGAATGAGCCGGAAGTGAATGCGAGGCTGGACGAAAACTTTGCTCCTATCGTCACTGTTCAGAACAACGAAACCCCTGTCAGTGATCTGAGCGGAGGGGAAAGGACTTCGGTGGCCTTGGCTTACAGACTGGCTTTCAACACCATGATCAAAAAAGAGTTGGGGCTTCAAAGTAATCTTTTGGTGTTAGACGAACCCACCACGGGCTTCAGCAGAGAACAGCTCACCCGATTAAAAGATGTGATGGAGAAAGTCACAGCGGACCAAGTCATCATAGTTTCTCATGAGAACGAGATCGCCAACACCGCTGATGTGGAATATTTGGTGGAAAAAG
This sequence comes from Thermoplasmata archaeon, assembly GCA_003551675.1. Taxonomy (GTDB): domain Archaea; phylum Thermoplasmatota; class Thermoplasmata; order Halarchaeoplasmatales; family Halarchaeoplasmataceae; genus Natronoplasma; species Natronoplasma halalkaliphilum. The sequence continues at coordinate 32,534 of PUNG01000009.1, read as the reverse complement.
TAGACGGCGTCTCAGAGGTAGAAAAAGTGGAGATCTAGATACCTAATATATCTTTCATCTTCAAACTGTCCCTATCGAGTTCTGGTGTCTCGCAGATAACCGTTATATCATAATCTTTTTCCTTCAGCAAGGGAGCAAGTTTTCTAAAATCCGGCTGATACTCTTCCATATCTAGATGTTTCTTTTCGCCCTTATCTCCATACTCTATGGAAGAAAAATGAGAATGAAGTCGGCCTTGGTGTATGGCCTCGTATCTTTTTAAAAGATCCTCAAAATCTTCTTTAGTTTTTAGTTTTCCGCAGTACCTGGCGTGATAATGAGCAAAGTCCAATACGGGTACGGCAACAGAAGTCCTATCCACCACTGTTTCTAACTCGTCCAATGTTCCCCAACTTTTTTCCTTGCCCATCTGTTCTAAACCGATCTTGACGTTCAGAGCTTCGTCTTCTATCTTCTCTGCACATTCAACGACGTTGTCGGCGATGATCTCCGTGGCCTCTCGGCTGGACATGCCTGAGTAGTAACCAGCATGTACGGTTATGATCCAAGCGTTCATCTTATCCGCCAATCTAGCACTCTTCATTATACGTTCCTTGCTCTTCTCTATGATCTCTTCTTTCTCGGAGTTTAAATTGATGTAATAAGGAGCGTGTATGCTCAAAAGTATGCCGTGTTTTTTAGCCTCTTCCCCTATATCTTCCGCAGTAGATCCTTTCATACGAGCTCCTCTAACGAACTGCACTTCCATGGCATTCAACCCTTCTTCTGCCAAGTATTTCATACTCCTCTTGGTTCCGCTTACTCCGTGGGGAGTTCCCCCTGGACCTAGATATATCATGTTTCACGATATACTCACGTGTAAAAGTAGTTTCGCTTTCAACGATCTGAACACCACCGAAGGAAAAAGTAATATGTTGATGCTGCATATATGATCAGGGAGTCAATAAGATGGACATAAAACGGGTAAAAAAAGACTCGGCCTACACGGGAGTTCTTCCAGATGGATGCAAAGAATGTGCCAAAGGTGCAAAGTTAGTACTGTTGGTAACCGGTAAATGCGACTCTGCATGTTGGTATTGTCCACTTTCAGAAGAAAAGAAGAGAAGACCAGTGGTGTTCGCCAACGAAAAGAAGGTGGATAACGATGAAGAGGTGGTGGAAGAAGCAAGGGCCATAGATGCAACCGGAACGGGCATAACAGGAGGCGATCCACTATGCGAGAAGGATTTCACCATGGATGCGGATTCTAACTACGTGATATCTCAATCTGAGAGAACCATCATGTATATACAGATGTTGAAAAGTGAGTTCGGAAAAGACCATCATATCCATCTATATACTCGTTCTACGGATATAGACGCGATAAGGCGTGCTTACGATTCCGGTCTAGACGAGATCAGATTCCATCCACCCATGGAGCAGTGGGGCAGTATCGAAGAAACGGAGTATCCGCTGCTTTTAGAGGAGATAAAGGATGAGATGTATATGTCTACAGGATTGGAGATCCCTAGTATACCCGGAAAAAAGAAAGAGACCGTCCATCTTTTGAAGGCGTTGGGAAGCTCGTGTGATTTCGTCAACATAAACGAACTGGAGTTCTCTTCCACCAACTCTAAAGAGCTTGAGAAAAGAGGATACCAACACAAAAGCGATATCTCCAGCGCGGTCAAGGGTAGTGAGGAACTTGCACTCGAATTGCTCAATAAAGATTTCGGTACCTCGTTACATTACTGCTCATTAGCTTTCAAAGACGGGGTTCAACTGACCAACAGGCTCAAAAGGAGAGTGAAAAACGTGGCTAAAGAGGGGGACATAGTGACCGAAGAAGGGACCATCATCAGGGGTATGATCGAAACGGAAGATAAAAAAAGAGCGAAAGAACTTCAGAGCTTATTCGCAATATCGGAGGATATCTTGTGGTTTGATGATCACAAAAAAAGGATAGAATGTTCCTTAGAACTTTTGAACGAGATACAGGAAGGACTTGAAGAGAGATGTTTCGGGATAGAGGTATATCCTACAGCCGACGCCTTAGAAGTTGAAAGGTGGCCTTTAGATGAGTAGATGGATATTTTGGATCATCATATCTCATCCCCTAACCCATCCCACCAGGGTATAGATGACAAATATGAGTCCTCCAAAAAGAGTGATAGTCGGACCTGAAGGGAAATCTAATAGATATGATAAGAACAGCCCACCCATAACAAAGATCAGTGATAATATCCACGAGTATAACATTATCTTCCTTATGTCGTGGCTCAACCCACTAGCTATAGATGCGGGCATGGTGAACAACGCTATGACCAAAATGATCCCGACGAACCTGAGAAGAAAGACTATGGATAGGGCTACTATCACCAGTAAGAACAGATAGAATGCAGTTGTTTTAACACCGGCAACTTCTGCAAATTCCTCATCAAAGGAAACAGCTTGTAGTTCATGATAGAAGATAAAAACAGCTACAAGAACACCTATGACGAGAAAAAGAAGCATGTATATGTCACTATCACTGATCATATATATATTTCCAAAAAGAACATTCTCCATGGAAGTTAGGTAACCAGGAGTGAGGCTGAAAAATAGTGCCCCTAGGGCCATGCCCAGCACCCATATTATGCCTATGGCTGTATCCTCTCTTTGTATCTTCTTTTTGCTCATAAGGCCTATACCAACAGCCGATACTAAAGCGAAAACAGCAGCTCCGATAAGAGGATCGATCGAGAAGATCAGATAATGACTCAAAAAGAACGCTAAGCCGATACCACCGAAAGAAGCATGAGCTATACCGTCGCTTATGAATACTATCCTTTTTATCACTACATAAGTACCTACTATGCCAAAAACTATGGATGCCAGGAATCCGGTTATGATCGCTCTCCTGTAAAACGGATATTCTAGTAGTTCAAAAAAACCATATAGTATATCGACGATCATCTAAGATCCTCCGTTGAGTTAAAAAACATATCATACATCCTCCATGGCCTTTTTCGAGTGGGTATGTGCTATCACATCAACCTTGCATCCATAAGACTCCTCTATCATCTCGTGAGTTAATTCTCCCGAACCATGATATATCAGGTTTTGATTTAAACAGCCAACTTTCTCTACATAAGAAGAAAGAAAACCGACATCGTGAGATACCAGTATGATCGTTATATCCTTTTTTTCGTTCAACTCCTTCAATAGTTCAAATATGCTTGTTTTTATCTTTTCATCCACGCTGGCGGTTGGTTCATCCAACAATAGAATCTCTGGTTCAGAAACAAGTGCTCTAGCCATCAATACTCGCTGCTTTTCACCACCGGAAAGAGATGAAAACAGTCTATCCTTGAAATCATACATATCCACTTTTTTCAAAGAAGACTTTGCCCTGATCTTATCTTCTTTCGAATAGAATGGATTTAACCCTAGGGATCCTACCCTACCCATCAGGACGACGTTCCAAACGTTTATGGGAAAATCAGAATCGAAGTTTTTAAACTGAGGAACGTAGCTAACTTTTCCTCTAAATGAGGAAGGACTTTTCCCGAACACTCTAACCCTTCCTCTATCCGGTTCTAGAAGACCTAAGATGATTTTAAGTAGAGTAGTTTTTCCGCCTCCGTTGGGGCCTATGATCCCTAAAAAATCACCTCGGTCCAACTCCAGATCTATGTCTCTAAGGATGATATTTTCACCTTTAGTCAAGTGAACGCCTTCTATCGTCAGGGCTTTCTTTCCTAGTTTGTCATCTTTTTTGAAATCTCCTATCATCATCTTTCAGCCCACATCTACATCTATAAGATGCGTCTCATAGTCCACGTGGTCATCATGGATCAACTGGAACACAACTTCTGTACTTCCCTCTTCTTCGCCGTGGATGTGTACGTGATCTCCGTGTTCTTGGAAGCTCACTATATTTTCTGCTCCTTCTGCTAAACTAACTCCCAACTGGTACTCGTCTCCCAATTTTATCTCGTGACCGTGTTGGTCCTCTATGTAGGCTCCCAGTGATACGTGTTCGCCTTCATTAACTTCGGGAAGAGAACCGTGCCAGTGGTCACCATGCACGTAAGCCACTTCTTTATCTTCGGACCTATCGATTATCTTGAATTCTCCGATCTCATCTTCGTGATCGTGATCGCCTACAAATACGCTTATGGGAGGCGTCTCATAAACTATATGCTCGTCATGGATCAATTGAAAAACCACCCTTGTCGTTCCCTCTTTTTCTCCAGATATATGAACATGATCTCCGTGCGCCTCAAATGAAACTATGCTTTCGTCGGCATCTAAAACATGATCTACACCTAGTTGGTATTCGTATCCTAACTCTATCTCGTTACCATCTTCGTCTTCTATGTAGGCTCCCAGTGATATGTGGCCGTCTTCAGGTACCTCGGGAAGAGAACCGTGCCAGTGGTCACCATGCACGTAAGCCACCTTCTCATCTTGCACCCTATCGATTATCTCGAATTCACCGATCTCGTATTCATGATCGTGATCGTGATCGAAATGTCTGAGTTCTATGTTCCGGCTACCGTCGATTATCTCCAGATCAGGATTCTGATTTTTGATGCTGTTCATATGTCGCTCCTCGAACTCTATACCCGATCCTAATTTGAAATAAGCGTCAGCTTGCGCTAACATCTCCATCCTACTAGGCTCGGGCTCATAAGTGTGGGGGTCCTCACCGTACGGCACCATCACTATAGGTTCTATTTTATTACCTCCCACCTCTTCCACCCATTCGACCTGGGGAGGTATCGTAACCGCGACACTGATAACAGGATCTTGAGAAGACGATGATTCCAGATTATCTGATCCATACACTATGTTCCTTCTTTTTTCCCTTTCCTCAAAAGCATCTATCAAACTCCAGGCGATATCTTCCATATTATCTAGATAATCTTTGGCCAAGGGATCCAACGTCTCGACTCTTCCCCCTATTTCATCGGCTATAGTTTGAGCTGCCTCCACGTCGAATTGGGGTGAAACGAAGATAACGGCGACTTCTTCCTCCTCTGCACGATCGATCAACCCTTGAATTTGTCCAGGACCCGGGTCTTTACCTTCGATCTCCACAGCTAACTGTTCAAGTCCATAGTCATCGGCGAAATATCCTATAGAGGGATGATAGATCATGAAACTCTCTCCTTCATAGGGAGCTAGGTGCTCTTTGATTTCATGATGAAGTTCATTCAATCGATCTCTATAATCATCTGTATTAGCTTCATAATGATCAGCATTATCTGGATCCAATTCACTGATCTCATCCGAAAAGTGTTCTATCATCTTCTCTACTTTTCTTAATGACATCCAAACATGAGGGTCCGAGCCACCATCACTTGTTTCTTCATCCCTGAAGAAGTATGTGACCGCTCCCAATGATATCAATAAAATAACAACAGCGGCTATAACTCCGATCTTTTTCAGTTCGGTACTTGTTTTATTTTTTTCCCCGTTCAACCCATTATCCATGATTTGGACCTCCCTTTCTCATTCTGAAATAGAAAAGTGTTTTTTAACCCAATGACACTGGTAAAGCTGATTTGTTCCGGAATCGAACTCTGGATCCACACAGTGACCGCACTCACATCTCAACTCGTCTTCATATTTTTCCTGGATCTTTTTCATCAAGTCTTCACTCACATGCTCTTCTAACGAATCGGATTCTTTACAGGCTTCTTCCTGGGATAGGTCCAATGATTCTCTTAAAAAGAGCTCGAGGGCGTGATGCCTCTCTATATCTTTTCGGATGGTTTTAGTGGCCTTTTTATTCAGACGGATCCCTCTTCCCTGGACGTATTCACCGTAGTTTAGGTCCTCCACCTTCTTCATCTTCTTCATGGCACCCGCTCTTGAAATACCCATGAATTCAGAGAGTTGGGACGGACCTACTATCTCGTCCTGAGCTCTCAAGAGAAATAATGCTCTTAGATGTTCTCTATCTCTATTGGTCTCTTTCTCTCCTTTTCTTTTACGGACCATCTTTTCCACCTTCACATCGTTAACCAATGGTTAACCAATATAAATATGTTATGGAAGCCTTATTCGTAGGTCTGGCTGAAAAAAGCTGTAGATAAGGAAGCAATCACTTTTTATAATCCCTGCTAGTTGTAAAAGTATGAAAAAACCGGAGCTAGAACAGCGTTGGAAAGATCTTCTCGAGTGGTACCCTGAAAACGATATAGAGAAGGTTCTAGTAGCTTATTCCGGAGGAAAAGACAGCACGTTGGTACTCGATTCGGCTCTCGAAGCGGCCCGGGATGTTGAAGCGGTTATAATCGACGATGTTCTCTATCCTGACCAGGAGATCGAAGAGGCGAAAAGAAGAGCGGAAAGCATGGGGGCAAAATATCGTTTAGTTAAAACGGATAAATTATCGGATCAAAAATTCAAAGCGAATCCCCAGGATCGGTGCTACTACTGTAAGAAGGAACTTTTCGGTTCCATATCCGTAAAGGAAGGAGAAACGATCTTGGAAGGAACCAATGCCACAGAAGTAAAAGGTCACAGACCGGGATTGAAGGCGGTGAAAGAACATGCTAGAGCACCGTTACTGGAAACGGGGATAGGAGAAAAAGAGGTAAGAGAGATCCTCGAATGGAGAGGGAGGGATGTTTGGGATAAACCTTCCTTTGCCTGTTTAGCTAGCAGATTCCCCGTTGGTGAAGAATTGACTGAAGAAGAGCTCAAGAAAGTTGAAAGGATAGAGAAAGAACTTTTCGGATCTGGTATCGAACAGTTAAGAGTGAGGTGCTTTGGTGATACCGCAAGGCTCGAAGTGTGGCCAAAAGATATGTACAGCATCATAAACAACAGAGAGGAGATAGTGGCGCTTTTGAAAAAAGAAGGATTCCATAGGATCTTTTTAGACCTAGAAGGATACAGGACCGGTTCCATATCCCCTGAAGGTGGATGATAATTTGAATGATTTGGATAAACTCTTAAAGGATCATAAAGATGGAAAGATATCTAGCGAAGAGCTAAAAGAGATGATACTGGCTATGCCTTATACAGATCTTGGTGAAGCTAAGATCGATACGTTTAGAGAGATAAGAAAAGGGCTTCCCGAAGCAGTCTTTTGTCCCGGAAAGTCGAAGGAGCAGTTAAAAAAAATAGCCGAAGTCGGTGATCGTCTCTTTACCAGGGCCAGTGAAGAAGATTTTAAAGTCGTGAGTACGGTAAGAGATGACGTCAAATTTAAAGAAAAGGCCGGGCTGATAGTCGTTGGAAACGTCGAGTTAGATGTGGACGGAAAAGTGACCGTGGTCACAGGAGGTTCCAGTGATGTGCCTGTGGCGGAAGAAGCCGCTGTAACTTTAGAAGAGATGGGGTACGCCGTAGAAAGACTGTACGACGTAGGGGTAGCGGGGATACACAGATTGCTGCCGCATCTTAAAGGATTGAGAGAAGCCGACGCCGTTATAGTCGCGGCAGGTATGGACGGTACGCTCCCAGGGATAGTTTCAGGCCTTATAGGAACACCGGTCATAGCTGTTCCTACAAGCGTGGGTTACGGTACGGCTAGAGGAGGAAGATCCGCTTTAGAGACCATGTTGAACAGCTGTGCCACGGGTCTGGCCGTGGTGAACATAGACAACGGCTACGGTGCCGCCGCCTTCGTACATCATATGCTCAAGGAGTGATAATATGAGTAGGATAGCATATTTCGATCTGAAATCGGGCATAAGCGGGGATATGCTGCTCGCTAGTTTGATTGACTTGGGAGGAGATGCAAAGCTTTTAGACCAGGTCATCAAAGAGCTAAAATTGAACAAGGTACATGTCGAGATAGAAGATAAAGAAGGATGTGTGAGAGGAAAGAACGTTAAGGTAAGATTTGAAGACCAGCCCCATCGAAAATTGTCCGAGATATCAAAGATGATCGAAGAGTCAGATCTAGATGAAGACGTGAAAGAGCTCAGCTTGAAGACCTTTGAGATGATAGGGGAAGTCGAAAGCGAGATCCACCGTGAAGATGTAGATGACCTTGAATTCCACGAAGTGGGCATGGTGGATTCCATCATAGATATCGTAGGAAGCGTCGCTTTATTCTGCGACCTTGAGATAGAAGAAGCTTACTCCTCGTCTGTCACTTTTGGCTCAGGTTACACGAGATGCGAACACGGTAAGCTGCCGGTTCCGGTTCCGGCCACAGAAAAATTATTGAGAGGTTGGGAAGTAAGATTCAGTCAAAAAAAAGGTGAACTAGTCACTCCTACCGGTGCGGCCCTTTTAAAGATCCTCACGGAGCAGGTAAAGCCACCGGATATGGTCCTCGAGAAAGTCGGTGTGGGTTTCGGCGATAGGGAGATGGAAGAGCCAAACGTACTGCGTATATTTTTGGGTAAAAAAAGTAATATCGAAGAGGAAGTATACACTGTACGTTTTTATGTGGACGACATGACACCGGAAGTCTTGGAATTCGCTTTAGAGAGGATAAGAGAGCACGCCGTAGATGCTTACACGGTTCCAGCGGCTGGAAAAAAAGGCAGACAAGGCCGTGAAGTCACTGTGATACTGAAGAAAAAACGCGTTGAGGAGGTCATAAAAACCATAATGGAAGAGACTTCCACTCTTGGTCTGAGGATAGAAGAGGGGAGAAGAGTGGTGAGCCTACGAGAGTTCGAAACGGTCAAAACGCCATGGGGCGAAGCTAAGGTCAAGATCGCACCCGAGTGGAAAAAAATATCTCCTGAATATGAGAGCTGTAAAAAGATAGCCGAAGAAAACGACGTACCTCTTCAGAAAGTGTACGAAGAAGTGATCGAGCTGTGTAAAAAAAGAAAAAGATATTAAGTGCATACCTTCATCCGGAGTAGTAACGCCCGATTGATGTAGTTTGGATATCATAGAGGCTTGCGGAGCCTTTTACCGGGGTTCGAATCCCCGATCGGGCACTAGGGAAAATAAAATGGATCTGGAGATAGATGGAAATGCGGCCCTTGTCACTGCTTCCAGCAGTGGACTTGGTAAGGCTTCGGCGGAAGCGTTGGTCCGGGAAGGAGTCCATGTGATGATAAACGGAAGAGATGAAACTCGTTTAGAGAAAGCCGTAGATGAATTAAAAGGACTTGGACCCGGTGAAGTGATCGGCCAACCCGGCGACCTGACCAAGAAAGAAGATATAGAGGATATGGTGGAAAGAACTTATGAAGAATTTGGAAGGATAGATCATCTAGTCACCTGCGCCGGTGGTCCTCCGAGTATGACTTTTATGGAGACCAAAGATGATGATTGGTACCTTTCGTTCGATCTTCTGGTTATGAGCGTGGTGAGAGTCGTGATGGAAGCAGTAGACTACTTAAAGCAGGGAGATGGAGGGACCATTGTGAATATAACTTCTATAAGCGTCAAAGAATCCATAGAGGGTCTGGTTCTTTCAAATTCTGTCCGCATGAGCGTGATCGGATTGATGAAAACATTGTCTAAAGAGCTGGGTCCTGAGATCAGAGCCAATGCGGTACTGCCGGGCCCCCATGAAACCGCTAGGATACGAGAACTCATAAACGTGGGCGTTGAAGAAGGCCGATTCGACTCATACCAGGAAGGTTTAGATTTTTGGAACGAAGACATACCCTTGGAGAGGATCGGTTCCCCTTCAGAACTTGGTGACGTGGTGGCCTTCTTGTGTTCCAAAAGATCGAGTTACCTCGATGGTGTCGCTATACCCGTAGACGGTGGAGGAAGCTATTCCAATCTGTGAGCGGAAACAGATCAACAGACTACCTGCCCTACGTCGGTAATTCCTTATTATCGAGCATGTAGCTGAACTCGTCTTCGTTCAATACTGTAGTGCCCTCTTCTTTGGCTTTATCCAATTTAGATCCAGGGTTCTCTCCCACGACTATGTAATCGGTGGCACCACTGACTGCGGAAGTGACTCTTCCGCCGTACTTCTCGATCCTGTCTGTAGCTTCGTCGCGAGTATGATCGTTAAGAGCGCCGGTCAAAACGAACTTCTTCCCCTCTAGGAACTTATGGGTATCCTCTCTTTCAACTTTCATGTTTACTCCAGTCCTTTCCAACTCATCCACCATCTTTCTGTTCTGTTGGTCCTCAAAGAACGAAACTATACTCTCAGCGATCTTGGGTCCGATCTCATCGATCTCTTCTAGTTCCTCCTGGGAAGCGTCCATTATCTCATTTATGGAATCATGATGATGGGTCAGGACCTGTGCGACTCTACTTCCGACATATTTTATACCCAAGCCGTAAAGAACTCTAGCCAAACCCATATCCTTGCTTTCCCCGATCTCATCTAAAAGGTTCCGAGTCGACTTATCCCCCATCCTTTCAACACTGGTCAACTGTATCTTTCCAAGTTTGTAGAGATCCGCAATGCTCTTGACCGCACCCTTTTCAACTAATTTATCCAGTAGTTTGGGTCCTAAGCCTTCGATATCCATGGCGCCTCTACTTCCCCATAATTCCAATCTCTGCTTTATCTGAGCAGGGCACTGAGCGTTGACGCACCTCCTAGCCACTTCTTCCCCTATACGTTTAGCTTCGCTCCCGCATACCGGGCATTCCTCTGGAAATTCGAACTTTTTCTGACTGCCGTCTCTCTTATCTTTTATCACCTTTACGACCTGAGGTATTATCTCTCCCGCCTTTTCTACCAGTACGGTATCTCCTTCACGTACGTCTTTCCTCTCTATCTCGTCCTCGTTGTGAAGCGAAGCTCGAGATACGGTCGTTCCCGAAAGTTGAACCGGCTCTAGGATGGCGATGGGAGTCAATTTACCGGTCCGACCCACGTGTATCTCTATCTCTTTCAACTCGGTGGTTTTCCTCATAGCGGGATATTTATAAGCTATAGCCCAACGAGGATGTTTAGACGTGGCACCTAACTCTTCATGAAGATCGAGCCTGTTGACTTTGGCGACCATACCGTCTATCTCGTAATTCAGTTCCTCTTTCTTTTCTTCCCAATCGTCGATGTGCCGGATCACTTCCTCGATACCCTTTTTTTTGACCACGTTATCGTTCAACTTCAGACCCGCTTTTTTCATCTCTTTCAAGCATTCCCAATGGGTATCGAATTCACCTTCTTCATGATAGCTCAAAGTGTAGATGAATATGTCCAAAGGTCTCTGGGCCACCACCGAAGGATCTTTATTTCTTACTGTCCCCGCAGCAGCGTTTCTAGGATTTGCGAAAGGGTCCTTTTCCTCTTTTATCCTTTCCTGGTTCATCTCCTCGAATGCGTCCCTAGGCATGTAAACTTCTCCCCGCACCTCTACGGTATTCAATACGGTTTTATCGCTCAGACGTAGAGGTATCGTGGGAACGGTTTTTATATTTGGAGTTATGTCTTCGCCTCGTCTACCATCTCCTCTCGTAGAGCCCCTCTTTAAGATCTTATCCTCGTAAAAAAGCGCCACGCCTAGTCCATCTATCTTGGGTTCGATGACGTATTCAACTTCATCTATTTTTTCATCTATACCTTTTTTTACTCTTTTATCGAAATCTCTTAGTTCTTCGTGATTGTAGGTGTTATCCAAACTCAGCATGGTACTCATATGCTCTACGGTTTCGAACTCGTCTATCTCTGTGGAGATAACTCTCTGAGTGGGAGAATCCGGTGTGACCAGATCGGGATATTCATCCTCTATGGCCTCTAATTCCTTCACCAGCATATCGTATTCGTGATCGCTTATCTCGGGATCGCTTTCAAAATAGTACTTTCTATCATGGTGTCTTATCTCCTCTCTCAACCTTTCAGCACGTTTTTCGGCCCTATCCTTACTTCCCGGTACTTTAAGATCGTCACGGGCCAACTCATCCACCTCTCAATATCTTTATCAGATCGTCGTAAGACCTTGTATTCACCACATCTTTAGACTCAAGCCAGGCTCTTCTCGCAGTGGCGACGCCGTATCTCATATAGTCCAGATGGTTAAGACCGTGGGCGTCCGTTCCCAGTGATATCAGAACGCCTTGTTCTTTCGCATTCCTAGCGTTCAATGAATCTAGATCGAGCCTTTGAGGCGAAGCGTTTATCTCGAGGATCACGTCGTTCTCTTTTGCGCACTTTATTATCTCCATTATGTTAAACTCATAACCTTCCCTCTCACCTATCTTTCTGCCAGTCGGATGCGCAAAAATATCGATAAGGCCGGTTTTGAACGCTTTTTTGATCCTTTCCGTCTGCTGCTCTTCGTCCATCCTGAAATTTGAATGTATCGCACCCAACACGATATCAAGTCCTTCCAATGTTTTAGGATCCATATCAAGACTTCCATCTTTTTTTATATCTACCTCTATACCTGAAAGTACGTTTATCTCCAGTTCTTCGTTGACTTTTTCGATCTCTTTTTCTCTCTCCATCATCTCCTCACGGGATAGACCGCCGGCGACGGTCAAACTCTGGGAATGATCCGTCAGCGCTATGTATTCGTAGCCTCTGTTTTGAGCTTCCTCCGCGACTTGGAAAACGGTGTTGTGGCCGTCGCTCCAGTCGGAATGCGCCTGAAGATCTCCTTTTATCTCGTTCCAGCCTAACAACTCTGGTAGTTCGTCTTGTCCGGCAGCTTCTATCTCTCCTCTATTTTCTCTTAACTCGGGAGGTATCCACTTCAGGCCTAACTTTTGGTATATCTCCTCTTCGACCCTTCCTGCGATCTTTTCATCGTCTTTCTTTTTGAAAAGACCGTATTCGTTCAATTTGTATCCTCTGTCTATCGCTATCTGCCTCAGCGGGACATTATGCTCTTTAGCCCCTGTGAAATACTGTAGAGCGGACCCGAAACTATCCTCATCTACCACCCTGAGATCGGCTTGGATGCCTCCTCTCAACCTCACGCTAGTTTTCGTTTCTCCTTTTACGATCACTTCTTCCACGTCTTCGTATAAGGTAAAAGCATCCATGAGTTCATCAGAGTCACCGGTGGCCAGTATATCTATATCGCCGATGGTCTCTCTCCATCTTCTCAAACTCCCGGCTTTTTCTATCCTTTCGGCTTTAGGTTCAAGGTATCCTATAAGTTTCTCCGCTACTGGGATAACTTCATCCAAAAGGTGCCTTCCAGATATATCCTCCAACATCTCGATACCTTTCAAGATCTTACTTTCTGTCTTCTCTCCAAATCCTTTCAACTCCCTTATGTTGCCGCTCTCGGCCTCTTCTTTTAATGTGTCCAGATCCACGACTTCGAGTTCTTCATACAGTTTTTTGGCACTTTTTGGCCCTATATCCGGAACACCCATCACTTCAATCAGACCAGAAGGGAGTTCTTCCTTCAACTCTTCAAGGTATTCTATAGAGCCTGTCTCTATCATCTCCTCTATCTTACCCTCGATAGCTTTTCCAACACCCTCTATTTCCCTCAAAGTACCCTCTTCATGGTATACAGTTATATCACCCTTCATGGATGCGATCTTTCTAGCCGCTTTACGGTAAGCTCTAGGTTTGAAATCCTCTCCCTTGACTTCTAAAAGATCGGCTATCTCATTTAATATCTGAGCTACCTTTTTATTCATCATGTAGAGATGAATAGAACGGGATAATTTAATCTTTTTGCGATAGTTTCGTAGTGACCTTACAGCCCTTGGAAGTTACGATCACGGTGTGTTCACTCTGGCTGATCAAACCTTTCTTCTTTTCCACGAGTACAGGATAATTCATAACCGCTCCGAACCGGCGAAGACGTTTGAGGGAACTCTTGTGATCTTCACCGTATCTCCCACACCATCTTGCGGCGAAGGGCAGACTACCAAAGTTCTTTTGTGCCCACTCATAGAATTCAAGATCTTCTCCTTTAAGGTTACGCTGCCCCTCCAATCTGTATATGTCTCCAGCACCTCCTTCTTTGACTTTACCCTTTCCGTCGGTGGCGAAGGGTTCGATGGCAAGCACCATGCCTTTTTTTATCTTAGTCCATCCCTTAGATACGTTGGGTATCGAAGTACCGGCGTGTAGGACGTTCCGTTTAAGTTCGTGGCCAGTCAGATTGGAGATAGGGTTAAAACCCCTACTGTTTATAACGTTCTCTATATTCTTACCGATATCTTTGGTCCTCATCCCCGGTCTTATGGATCTTATCGCAACACCTAAGGCCTCTTCCGCCGCTTTTATCAGAGAAGTATGCCGAGATGTGCCTATCTCCACAGTAAGGGCGTTATCCGCTATGTACCCATCTACGTGACATCCTATGTCTAGTTTGACTAGATCGCCTTTCTTGAACTCGCTCTCATCGTTTTCTATAGGAGTATAATGAGCACCCACTGAGTTTACGCTTATGTTCATGGGGAATGCCGGTTTTGCGCCGTGTTTGTATATGGTCCTTTCTGCCTCTTCAGCAACTTTAAGATAAGGTACACCTTGGTCACAGACCTCTTTTGCCTTGTTCAGAGCTCTCCGGGCGATTATCCCCGCTTTCCTATACTTTTTGATCTCATCTGGGTTCAACTTCAAGCACATCTCCGATCTCTTTTTTGGTTATGTAACCTTCCCTGAGTATATCAAATCCTTTTTCATCCACCTTTACAACGGTACTCCCTATACCATATCTACAAGGACCGCAGTTGACGTATAGTTTGACTTTTCCTCTCAGATGGAGTTTTGAAGTCTCCACATCTACAGGATCCGGTCCCCCGTGAAGGTTGGCACTTGTGGAAGTTATGGGACCAAAATCTTCTATTATCTTTTTTGTCAACGGATGATCGGGAACTCTGATACCTTCGGTACCTTCTGGAGTTTTCACCACTATACATAGAGGTCCCGGTAGGAACTTTTCACCGAGTTTTCGAGCTGGATCAGGTATGTCTACGAATTCCGACGCATGTTCTAGATTGTGATAGGCTGTGGATATTTTCTTGTGGGGCGGTGCTTCTTTGACTTCTCTGATCTTTTTAATCATGCCTTCATGGAATGGGTCGGCTCCAAGCCCGTAAAGAGTCTCCGTGGGATATACTATGAGCTCGTGATCGCTCAACACCTCGCTCACCGAAGATATGAAGTGAGGAGAACAATCCCCGTCGCATTCCTTTTTCTTACACTTTAGTTCTAACATAGTATCCCATCTATCAGAGTAGAAATTTCAGACCGGTCAATGCCCTTTGGATGTGGTCATGGGCTCCTTCCCTAACAACTGACATGTGTCCAGGGTAAAGAGAATTTACGTCTAAACGAGATAATCTTTCCACGGACCCCTGTAATTCTTTACTGTTTCCCGTGGGCAAGTCCGTCCTTCCAACGCTTCCGTGGGAGAAAACCGTGTCGCCGGATAAAAGTATCTTCTCTCCGGGATGGTAAAGGCAGATGCTGTCTTCCGTATGTCCAGGAGTCTTTAATACTTTGAAGCCAGAGTACTCCCTTTCATCCAATTTGTTGACTTCTAGAGGAGGTATCCTCCTGCCAAAATTACTCCCCATCACCGTTCGATCATCACCGGATCTCAAAGCTTCAGCTTCTTTTTCTGAAGCGTATAAAGGAGCGTTCAGATCTTGGGAAAGTTTTTTTGCATCTCCAACGTGATCTACGTGGCGGTGTGTCAGTATTATCCTATGGATATCTTCGGAAACCTTTCTGACCTGGTTCACTATCTGAGTCGATATGCCCATGCCAGCGTCTACAAGAAAGTTCTTTTCCGATTCAACAAAAAAAACGTTGGAAGAGTAACCTCTACCCAAAACCTCATGTATGTTGACTTTTGACATCAGCCGTGTACCTCGATGAATTTTTCGAAAGAACGATCGTATGTGGCCTCCGCCTCTTTGGGAAAGGCGCACGCAGGAAGTTGATCTTTTTCTAGATGATACTCCAAACATTCACAGCAGATACCCTTCCTCGGACATCCTGTATACGTACAATTGCATTTTTCAAGGTTTTCTTCTTTACTGCACTCCATGTTTATACCTCACTATCTGGTATATTCTCTGTTTATTTATTGTTTTTCGTCTTTACCGCTTTCTTTTTTCTGGAGGACTGGGACCTTTTTATTCACTTTTTCAGTCTCGATCTTTTTATGGCTCACATAAATCCATATGACAGCTACTATCACGATAACGATTACCATCAACCACCAGTTAGTCCTCAGAGAGTCCAAAAAGCTCTCATCCTCTTCCACTTCGATCGATGTAGATATCTTGATCTCGTCATCCTCCATGACGTTGATAAAATGCTCACCAGGTTTGTCTACAGTCGTATAATTGTAAAAGACGGTTTTGGTCTCCCCTCCTTCTACGGTGACCGAAACGGATTCATTTAGACTCCATCTACAGGGCCCATAGATATAGAACTCTACTGAATACTCTACGGTCTCATATCCTGTGTTGGTAACGTCCACTCTTACTTCTACTTCCTCTCCAGCTTTTACCACTTGAGGTTCGGCTCTCAAGTTCGATAATTCTATATGAGGGCTTTCTTCCGAGATGTTAAATTCGGTGGTGTGCTCGAATTCCCTCTCCGCTTTGACCCTGTAGGTACCTTCGGGAACCTGTTCACCTTCAAGGTCCGTCTGATCCCATATGATATACTCCGTGCGGCCGTAGTCCGGTACTGCGGGCTGTGTTATCCCTTCAAGAGGACCGTACACCACTTCACCGGTTTCTACGTTCTCTATATAGATGCCGAAATCATATATCATGGGGATATTACTGGCCGAACCATCGTTTTTCACTTCTATCGTAACGTTCTCTCCAGGTTCGTACCACTCCTTGTCCGTACCTATGTATTCTTCTTCTAAGATAGGGTCCTCTTTCGAAAAGTGTGCCGTGATTTCCTTATCGCTATCCATAGTTATGTTCATGGTTGTCTCATCACCTGTTTTGTCTCCCGTCCAATTCACAAATGTCCAGTTATCCGCCGGTACCGCTTCTACCGTTACAACCTCTCCCTCATTGTAGATGTGAGTACCTTCTGGTGGATCTGTAGTGCCTTCGCCCTCGATGTTTACTGTAAGCTCGTAGGTCCCGAGTTCTTCAAAATGAGCTGTTATCTCATAGTCCTGGTCCATGGTTATGGTGGTCTGTTCATCCGTACTCTCATGGTCTCCCGTCCATTCTATGAAGTGCCAACCTTCTTCTGGTAGTGCCGTCAATTTCACTTCGGTTCCTTCTACGTAATTTTCTTCTTCTGGTTCCCATTCTACATGTCCTTCTCCTTCTACGTTTACAGCGAGTTCGTACAGTGCTAAGACCGTGACCGTATCATACATCAATCTCGTTTCCTCTTCGTCTAACACCTCGACATCTATCTCTCCTGGTACGTCAAATGTGTGATCAACGCTAAAAGTAACTTCTCCTTCCCGCTCTATGTTTTCTACGTACTCTTCGTCGCCAACCAATAGATGAGCCGTGGTTTCCTCTACTTGACTATCTACCGTAACTTGTATGGTCTCCGTATCTCCTTGGTGCACCTCATCAGGAACCACCAATTCAACGGGTTCTAAGTAGTCCTCCACAACAGTTACTTCTCGTTCTTCTTCTCCGAACGCGATGGTATGATCTCCGGGTTCTTCAATCTCATATACCATGGTTTCATACATCATACTCTCGGGTGAAATTTCAAATGTTTCTATTGTTTCGCCGTTCACCTCTAAAGATATCTTTCCTGTCGTGGTTCCGTGGTTCTCTGCAAACATCTCGATGAAAACTCTAAGCGGTGCTGTTCCGGAGCATGGATTTACTGCAAATTTTAAAACTTCTATTTCATATTCTAGAACAGTTACGGTGCCAAAGTCGTCAACAAAACGGTCTTCAGCGTCCCAGACCTCTACACTAAACTCACCCATATCTTCGTAGGTATGGTGATGATCGATGGTGATAGTATCGTGGGCTAGTACCTCTTCTTCGTATATGATCTCTTCATCTCCGTATTCATCTATGAGTGCTATCTTAACAGTATCATCTTCCGCACCTAAGTTCTCTATCTCTGCCCAGATATTACCCTCTTCCCCGAGTTCAACTTCTTCGTCCATGGAAAAATCGATAACATTCAGATCTACATCGGGATGGTTCACCACAACCATGGCGTTTATCGTTTTAAATGACGATTCACCAACGCCGAGTACTTCCAACTGCATCGAGTAATGACCTTCTGATTCCAACTCGTCCGTAGGTATTTTAGCTTCGAACGTACTGTATGTATCACCTTTGGTGAGAGTTATATCGTCCTCATCCAACACCAACAATATTTCACCATCGAATTCATCTCTCAGTGTGAACCTGTACTCTTCCATATTGTCCTCTGTCAACGGCTCTTTGTCGGGTAAAGGGTACAACTGTGCGTAGTGACCTGTCCCGCTCGCTTCGAAGTCATCTCCTATCATAACATGATCGGGAGCGTCTATGGAATCTAATCTGACCTCCTTCACCTCGAACTGAGCCGCCCAGTAGCCGTATGGAAATTCCATGTCCCCTATCTCTTCACCTTCGAACGGGTAACCGTAATCGTCCCATCTTTCTAGATCCATGGTTTGGTTGCTTGTGTCATACTCTTCCATGTAGAACGGACCCACTGATATGTAAGAATGTTCGTACTCTTCTATGAAGTCTATGAGGCTCTCTAAAGTAGCTTTGACTTCGGCAAAGTTCGCCGGCATAGGAGCGCCTCTGTCTTCATCAAGGTAACACGGTAGGTACTCTTCATCTATCATGGTCTGTAAAACTTCTACCAGATCTTCACACGGTGTTGGTGATATCTGATGTATCCAGTTGTCTGCAACTCCAGCCTCATAGTTGTACGTTTCCTCCACATCCGATATCTCCCATATTTCCGTACCTCCGTGCATGTGATCCCATCCTTCGTAGGTCAATGGGTGCACCTCGGGAAAGATCTCATAGTAACTGCCGAGCTTGTCTTCTATGGGAAGTGTATAATCTCCATAAACCGTGTAAGTTCCATTCTGTTCATCCCACTCTATAGCATGGATGGTATCATACCACGGACCTCTTCTTTTCTCCCATGACGATAGATACGGTTCGCTTGATGGACAGGTCAATCGCTTTTCTCTCGCGTAGTTGGCCATGACGTCCCGTAGTGTGAAGTCGGTGCCGTCGTGCCATACGTGTTCTTCGTGCACGTCTAAGGTTGCTTTGACTGCGGCGTACTCGTCCTCTATCAAGCCTTCAGCTATCAATTCGTCACGGGTCCACCACTCTCCAACCTCTTCCCACTCATCCTCTACCTGAATCCCTGGCACATAATCCAAGGCATCTTCTGGGATCTCTATGTTCTCCACGAGTTCGTCATCGACCCATTCGTAATCCATCTCTACGTCGCCTCTCCTTTCGTATGGGTCTGTATCTCTACCTTCGGACCAGTACACGTTGACTTCCATGGGCAATCCTGTCTGAGGATGCATCCAAGAACCGTACTCTCTGATCTGTCTTCTTTTATACTCTCCGTAAATATACGCCGAACCTCCATACTTGTTCCAGTTGTCCATGTAAGGTCTGTCAACTCCTGTCAACACAGCCGTCTCAAGAGTTCCATCGTCGGTCCTCATGGTCCTGGGACCGAAGTACGTGTCGTAACCGTTGATCGACTCTGTGACCGTGCTGAGTAGCGTATCTGGGTTGTATACATATAACGACTGTTTGGTCAGGAGAAATACCCTTAGCGATTCTTCAAAACCGAGCTGCGTGGCCTCTATCTTTTTCTCCCAGTACTCCTCCTCGGATCCGATTTCACCCTGAAAGAGCCTTTTTGAGATATTATCTAAACGTTGAACCCTCTCCGTGTAACCCTCTTGGTCGTAGTTCCAGCGCTCCTCTTCAACGTGAGTCTGGGTGAAACCGTGCCACGGAGCGTACATCTGTGCCGCTCCTGCTTCTTGGTAGTACTTCGCTTGAGATGAGATCCAGCCTCCTGTGTATATATGGTAAGCTAGATCGTCGTACGGATCCGGATGACCAAAAAACACTAACGAGATAGCTGTAGCAGAATCGGTGGGATCCACCCAAGCGTTGAAACCAAGATCTTGTAGGATATCGACCATGTAGTAAGCTAGATCGAGCCTCCAATCCTCCACTCTCCCGATTAGTTTCACCTCTATATCGCGCCAGTTTTCTTCTGGTGCTCTATACTGCCAATACTCGCCGTCGTGCCTTACCTCTCCGAAGGCAACGTTCTGTTTGATCTCTACCATGGCATCTTCTATCATCTGTTTCATCAGCTCTTCGTTACCTTCCGGCGACATTTCGTATTCTTCTTCTATGGCTTCAACAAAATGGTCCTGCCAAACTTCTGAAGAAACGTCCATGAACGAGTATCTAGGATCTGCATAACCTCTGAGCAGCTCTTCCGCTATATTTTCCCTGCTCAAATACTGCATCGCGAACCTGATATCGTTGTGTGCGAACGGGTTGACGGTCCACTCTCCATCAACGTCGTTCGCCAACCACTGGATCTCTTCCGGTTCTTCTATCCAGCCAGCATCTATCGCGTCCTCCATAGCCTGGGTTCCATGTCCCTCGTGGGACGGATTGATGAACAAATTAGAGTAAGATGTTCCAGCGCCCCATGTTCCTAATTCCATGCGCCATTTTTCCGGAAAATCATCGTAAACGGGCCCGGGTATAGGATGCAGGAACGTATCAAGCTCGCCTTCATAAACGTCACTCACGCCACATTCCAAATTTAACTTTACTCCAACGGAGACCCTATCGATGAGGTCCCCTTCTTCATCTCCGGCGGTCCGCGCACCAAAAAGAGTCAATCCTCCCATGACTAAAATGGATACGACCAACAGCGATAGGACCTTCTTCAAACCTATCATATTTTCCCTTCCGTTGTATATTACAGTGTGTGAACAATATTTAAGCGTTTTCTTTACTATGGATCTCTGTTTTACTTACACGCCTGAGAGGATCTATCCAACGGCCAAGGGAAAAAGTTATAGGGAGATCGTTGGTGAAGGTGGTGATGGGCGCCTTTTGTAACGAGTGTGGTACGCTTCTTCGTACGGAAAAAGGAAAAAGACACTGTCCTAGATGCGAGAGAGAGCAGAGCAGCCTGACTGACGGTTTTTCACACCAGGAAGGCGACGGGACTATACCCACCGAAGACCGTTATTTCCCTTTTAAAAATATACGTGAAGGTCAGAAGGAATTCAAAAAAGACGCTACTGCAGCTTTCGAAGAGAAGAAAATACTGATCGCCCATGCTCCTACAGGTATAGGAAAAACAGCCGCCGTACTTCCACCTGCGGTAAAAGCTAAAACAAAAGACCAAAAAGTGTTTTTCTTGACCAGTAAACAATCCCAGCACAGTATAGCCATAGAGACGGTCAAGAAGATGCCCTCTTCAGTGAACGCTACCGACGTGATCTCAAAGAAACATATGTGTCCTAGAGAAGAATCAAAACTGCCGTATCCTGTCTTCGAGGAATTCTGTAGCGAGAAGGGGCAAAGCAAGTGCAATCTATTCAACAAACAGATGTCTAAAGTGGTTGAAAGTTTGAGGAACGATACAAAACACGTCTCGGAGATCGTAGACTTCTGCAGGTCCGCCAATGTTTGTCCCCATAAAGCCGCTCTTCTGGCCGGTAAAGAAAGTGATCTGATAGTTTGCGATTATAACTACATCTTCTCCGATATAAGGGACAGGATCTTCGAACTTCTAGAGATAGAACTGAAAGATGTTCTACTGATCGTCGATGAAGCACACAACCTTCCTGGTAGGATAAGGGGGAATCTAGAAGAAAAACTTTCAAAGGCATTATTAGATGAAGCTTTCAACCTAATACAGGGTTACTCTTCACCACTAGCCAGTTTCATGAGTCGGTTGAGCACTGAATTGGATGAAGAAGTCAGACAAAAAAAGAGGATAGATAAACGATTTTTAGATGAAAAGATAGAAAAAGCTTTGAAGGGAGGACTCACCCAGTTCGAATCATTAGATGAACTGCTGGCAGACCTCGGCATGGTGGCTAGAGACATAATAGAGAAAGACCCTTCCGCAACTGCACCGATGTACGTTTATTCTTTCTTGGACACATGGAGAGAGGAAGGAAAGGAAGTATTCCGCTCGGTAGAACCTGACCCACCTACCATAGAGATAGGTCTTTTGGACCCTGCAAAGTACAGCAAAGAAGTTTTCAGCAAAATAAACAGCGCCGTGATGATGAGCGGTACCTTACATCCTGGTGAGATGTACGCCGACCTTTTGGGTATAAATGATAAAAAAACCCATATCAAAACATACGAAACACCTTTTCCCAAAGAAAACAGAAAGATCGTGAGCGTAGATCACGTTACGACCGCCTACAAAGAAAGAGGTTTGAACATGTATCAGGCCTACGCGAATTCCATAGCGGACGTTGCCAACAATACGCAGGGTAACGTTGCCGTATTTTTCCCGTCCTACTCACTCATGAACCATATAGTCGATAGATTGGGCATGGTGCATCTAAAAAAAGAGATGAAGATAGAAGAGAGGACTCACTCGAAAAGAGAAAAAAAGGAGATGGTTGAAAGTCTTAAAAGGAGTAATAACAAACTACTACTGGGTGTTCAAGGGGGCAGTCTCTCAGAGGGTATAGATTATAAGAACAACATACTTTCTTCCGTGATAATAGCGGGTATACCCTTCCCACCTCCAACATTAAAACTCAAATCTTTGGAGGATTATTATGCGGAAAAATTTGGAAAGGAGAAGGGTTACAGTTACGCCAGGATATATCCTGCTATGAACAGCGTGTTACAAGCTGCAGGCCGACCCATAAGGAGTAAAAAAGATCGAGCCCTGATCGTGCTCATGGACAAAAGGTTCAACTATAAACGATATAAAGAACAACTACCTGAAAATTTTAACTACCGTTCAACTGATGATCTGGCGGGCGTTTGCAAAAGATTTTTCCACCAGTGAAACCGAGTTTTGCTTCCATCAATCTTTTTCTTCCATGAGATATTCCATCTGATCCCAGATTATCTCGTGCTCTAGTTCATTTTCGTCTAAAAACTCCGATATCTTAGCAGTGATAGCTTCGATCTCGGATTCCTCTTCTGCTATCCTTGGATAGAGGATAAATTCAACGTTATCGCGACCGATAGGAAATATCATCCTGTACCGTGCTTCACGGTTATGTCCAGGTGGCTTTCGGTTTTTACGCAGGTCTTTGATATTCTGGTCTATGACCATGTGCATGAATTCATCTCCACCTTCGTCGGGTATCTGATCCGACAACTCCATGAACAAAAGATAAAGATCAGGGAATACCGGGAGAAGATCTTTGTATTCTACGTCTTCTTTGAACCTGATCGTGCTGTTGTGTTTCGTAACTTCCATCTTTTTTTCTTCTTTTTTACGAGCCATGATATTTCCTTCTATAGTCAACTACTAATTTGTATTTAATGGTTCGTCTCCTTGATCATCAATAGGATCTACGGTTATGGTGATGTTTCTACCGTCGATATCCCATTCCTTGTCCATGCCTGAACCGCTGCCTTTCTCTAAGCTCTCGGAGAGGGTTTCTTTTTTGATATAGTCGTGTAGCTCTACCACCGCTCTTTCTAACTTTTCGTCGCCTCGATAGTAGGTATCGATCTTCTGAGTATAGCCAAGATCCAGGTCTTTTCGCATGGTCTGTATCCTTCTCACGACGTCTCTTACCAAACCTTCTGTTTTAAGGTCTTCGCTTATCTCTGAGTCGATGTAAACCTCCAAGCCTTTCTTTTCGCTTTTAAGATATCGTTCTTTTACCACTTCGGATATCTTTACATCTTCTTCGTCGAGCTCGTGGTCTTCTATATGCGCCTTACCCTTCTCGTCCATACTTTCTTTCAACTGGACGGGGTCCGCTTTTTTTATCGCTTCGGCGACTCTCTCCGCATCACCTTTGAATTTAGGACCTAAAGAAGAGTAGTTCGGCTCCACCTTGTACGTAGTCAATCGGTCCGCGTTTTTTAAGACTTTCAACTCCTTGACGTTCAATTCATCTTTTAGTATGTCTTCAAATGTGTCTACCGCTCTTTCTGTCTCTTTTTCTCCGTGAACAACAACGGCCTCTCTCAAAGGCTGTCTCAACTTTATATCCTCCTTCTGTCTAGCCTTTCTTCCCAATTCCGCTATATCTATGACCATATCCATATTCTCTTCGAGTTCCTTATCCACTCTGTTATGATCTACTTCAGGATACTCCAACAGATGCACGGACTCTTCTCCACCATCTACAGGTAGTATCGTTTTACGGTAGATCCTTTCGGTGATGAAGGGCGTGAATGGTGCCATCAACTTGACTAGAGTTTTGAGTGAGTAGTAAAGAGTATTGTAGGCACTTTCCTTTTCCTCCTCAGTACCTTCCCAAAACCTTCTCCTGCTCCTTCTTAGATACCAGTTCGACAAGCTATCTATGAAGCTTTCTAGCTCTCTGATCGCTCTATGAACTTCGAGGTCATCCATGGCATCTCTAATTTCCACAGTCGATGAGTTCACTTTGGAGAGCAACCATCTATCTATCTCCTGATCTATCTCATAGTCCGGGTTGGGAGTGAAAGCGTCTATATTAGCGTTGCTGGTAAAGAAAGTGACCACGTTAAAAAGAGTATTTATCGTCTTCTTTATCTTCTCTTCGGCTAGGTTCTGACTAAAAGGTGAGGACCTCCAAAGAGGCGAGTCCAAAAAGCACAATCTAGTGGCATCGGAACCCACTTCTTCGAACACAACGTCTGGTTCCACCACATTTCCTTTACTTTTACTCATCTTTTCTCCATCTTCGTTGAGCACAAGACCAAGAGTCAAACAGCTCTTGTAGGCAGGCTCGTCGTAGAGCAAAGAGCTTATGGCTAAAAGACTGTAGAACCATCCTCTTGTTTGGTCCAACGCTTCGGTTATGAAGTCTATGGGAAAAGCCTCTTCAAATTTATCTTCATTCTCAAAGGGATAGTGGAATTGTGCAAAGGGGGCACTGCCGCTGTCATACCAGCAGTCTATAACGTACTCTACTCTTTCCATGGTCCCATCACATCCAGGGCAGTCTAGCTTGACCCTGTCGACGAAGGGACGGTGAAACTCAAAATCATCCGGTAAAGGTTCTACGGCCATCTCGGCCAACTCCTCTCTACTGCCTACACAGTGTTCATGTCCATTCTCACAAAGCCATATAGGAAGAGGGGTACCCCAAAACCTGTTACGACTTAAAGACCAATCCTTAAGATCATCCAAAAAGTTACCGAACCGTCCATGCTTGAGATGTTCTGGCTTCCAGAATATCTCTTCGTTATTATCTTTCAATCTTTGTTTCTCCCAAGAAGTCCGGATGAACCAACCTTCAAGAGCGTAATATAATAGAGGTGAATCACATCTCCAACAGAAAGGATAGGTATGAGTTACAGTACTCCTTTTGATCAGATCGCCCCTTTCTTCTAAATCAACCATTATCTGCTCGTCCGCCTCTTTTACGAAATGTCCTGCATAATCGGTAACCTCTTCTGTAAACTTTCCACTCTCGTCTACTGGATTTACCAGATCGATGTTTTCCTCCATACATAGATCATAGTCTTCTTCACCGAACGCAGGAGCTATGTGCACTATGCCTGTTCCTTCTTCAAGTGTAACAAAATCCGACGAACAAACATAATGACTTTCACTTTCAGAGTCTACATAGCTGAACATGGGCTCGTACTCCTTACCTAACAGTTCTTTACCCTTGAGCTTTTTGAGAACCTCTGCACTCTGGAATACGTCCTCGACCAATCTTTCAGCAAGGTAATACTTGTCACCTTCATATTCCACCAAAGCATAATCGATATCCTCGCCAACAGTGAGTAAAAGGTTGGATATGAGCGTCCACGGCGTTGTAGTCCAAGCCAAAAAGTAAGCGTCCTCGTCCTTGATCTTGAATCTGACGTATATGGATGGGTCCTCGACCTGAGAATATCCTTGGGCGACCTCGTGGCTCGACAACGGTGTTCCACACCTCGGGCAGTAAGGTACAACTTTGTGCCCCTTTTCAAGCAGCCCATTATTCCAGTGCTGTTTCAAACTCCACCAAACACTCTCTATGTAGTTATCGTCCATGGTTATATACGCGTTGTCGTAATCTATCCAAAACCCTAACCTCTCACTCATCTTCCTCCAATCTTTTTCATACCGGAAAACACTCTCTTTGCACATCTCGTTGAATTTTTCTAAGCCGTACTCCTCTATCTCGTCCTTGGAATCTATACCTAGTTCCTTTTCGACTTCGATCTCTACGGGTAACCCATGGGTGTCCCATCCCGCTATGTTCGGTACGACTTGGTACCCGTCCATGGTCTTGTAGCGCAAAAAGGTATCTTTCACCAATCTGGTCAAAACATGACCTATATGGGGTAAACCATTCGCTGTAGGAGGACCCTCTGTGAAGCCGAATTTTTTATCTCTCTCCCTGTCCCTACTTTTACTCGGTATATCCTTTTCTTTCCAGAACTCTATTATCTCCTTTTCCTTCTCCGGTAAGGGAGCGTCTTTTTCTATCGGTTCGAATTGTCCACCATTTTCACTCATACAAACATCCTCCAAAAATAACAAAAAACCTAACGCTGGGCGGATGAATGATCACTCTCTAATTATGATGATCGTGATCTCCTCGGTACTAACAACCCAGCTCATTGGGATGGTTAGATGATAACACATTATATAAAATTTGCTTTGCCAAAAGGTCTTTCAATGGGCCGTTTAACCTTTTGCAAATCTTCTTTTAAACCTCTTCTTCAACTTATCGAGACTCGGCGGCTCCTTATCGATCACCTTCTCTTTCCACCAACCTTTCTTGTATAACCAATAAGAGACTATACCCGTGATCACATTACTGAAGCCTATAGCCAACCAAGCCCCTGTAGAGTTCATTGCAAAAGCGAACGCTAGTATCAAGATCATAGGTATCCTAAGTCCCCACAATCTCAGTAGGCTCAGACCAAATTGCTGTCCAGCATGACCAGAGCCGTTCAAAGCACCAGTCACACTTTCATAGATGGCGAAGAAAGGACCTCCTATGGCAAGTATGGCCAAAAATCGCGCTCCTATCTCTACCACCAATGGCTCATCCACTATAAAGAACCTCATTATGGGGTACCTGAATACCACCAAAATCATAGATACAATAGACATAAAAAGTATCGACACGAGCATCGCTTTATTCGTGACCGTCACGGCCCTCTCTTTTTTGTCCGCCCCCAATGCCTGGCCCACCATGGTACTGACGGCCATCATCATCCCACTTAAGAATATGAAAGTGATGTTGATGATCCTGCCACCTATACCATATGCGGCAAGTATCTGCTCCTGCATAGGAAGCATCGCTAGAAGACCCGTGAGTAAAACAAAACCGAAAGATTCCTCCATCCTAGCTAGAGTTGCAGGGATACCGATCCTGAGAAATTTCTTTATCTTATTTAGATCGGGTTTGAGATGCCAAAGTTTCAGTTTTATATCTACTTTATGTGAATATAAAAGATAAACAGCGATGGCGGTTCCTACTCCTCGGGCGATGACAGTGGCAAGGGCTGCACCTCTTATGCCCATGCCCTCTATAGGACCAAAACCGAATATGAAAATAGGATCAAGAACTATGTTTATGATCACAGCGATGCCCATGACCCACATGGGCGTTATCGTATCGCCCCAAGCTCTCAGGGAGAAACTAAAGGCTGCGATGATCATCAATAACGGAAAGCCTAAGAATATTATCTGGAGATAAGCCGTGGCATAAGGTACTAGATCTCCTTCCTGTGTCAACATATTAAGGAAATCTTCTGCGATGAAATAACCTAAAATGCCCAATACCGTAGATAACACTAAAAACATAGCAAAAAGTTGTCCCGTATCATGGTATGCCTCTTCGTATTTTTTTGCCCCCGTATGTTGAGATATCATGGCTATACCGGCTATCCCCAACCCTATCTCGACGGACAATAGTAGAAATACAAAAGGCCAAGCTACGCTGATAGCACCCACGGAAAGTGTATTTTCAGGAGATGGTAATCTTCCTAACCATATGGTATCGATGAGATTGTGTGCGGTTTGTAGCAACGAAGCGATCATCATGGGCCATGCTAGTTTGAATAAAACAGGAAGAGTGTCTCCTTCTAATATCTCTTCTTTAGATGGACGTCCCATCTTTTGTTTTATGGAATCATAGATGGATTTCTGTTTCATCTTGAACGTTAAATCCTAAATAAATTACCTATATTAAAATTGTCACCGTGGGCGTGTTAACTCCGATCATATCAATCCTTACCGAAAAAGAAGTCTTCTTTATTTTTTCCCACATAATAGATCACAAAAACTAGGGCCGATGCATTTATGGGCAGGGCAATCCATATCCACCAATAACTTTCTGGCGTGGCGGTGACCTCTTCCGATAGTAGCGTGATGTTTTCTCTGTATCCGCCATGCTCTAATTCACCTACGGCCTTGACTTGGTAAGTGTACTCGACGCCATTTTCTACATCTTTATCTATATAACTAGTATCTTCTATTTGTGTCAAAAATTTGCCGTCTTTGGTGATATTGTAGTAAGCTACTGACATCCTTTCACTCTTATTATCGGAAAGCCACCAATACAGTTCGACCTCGCCATCCCTCGGTACCGCCTTAAAAGTCAAATTTTCGGCCCCGTTCTCTTCCTGGTCTTGTACATCATCGTCGGTTGAGAAGTACATGATGTCATGATTTTTAACTAAACTTTCTTCATCCAGAAAAACAGCGTCCGCTGAGCCCATAAAAACTAAATTTACACTTACAAAAAGCAAGAGCAACAATTTTATCGTTACCAAAGAGCTTTTGTCGAGCATGGATTCCTGTTTACGCATTTCACTTATAAATTTATTCCCATCATCTATCCGATCATCCTTCTCTGATCTCTTTAGGTGCGTCCGCTAGATTGATAAGCGAATCGATCTCCATGAAGTGTAATTCTCCAAAGAGCACCATACAGTGAAGTCCAGTGCCGAAATCGTGTTCCATCAACTCTTTTGGATATCCTGCTTTCACTTCAGGATCGGAGGAACCCACTCTAGCTAAACCTGCAAATAACGTGTCCTCTACGACAATATCTTCGCCCAATCTTTTTTCTAATAAAATCAAAGCTTCGATGCCTTCGTTTACGCTCATATACTTTTTTTCTTCCGAGTTGATATCTAACAGTACCAGGGTGTGAAGTCCTCTCTCCTTATTCTCTTTTATATTTTTATAAGGACTGACGGGGTACTCTCTATCATCCTGCGAGTAGGGAAGAGTTACGGTCCTGCCAAATTTGTAGTGCTGCACACCTAATAAAGAAGGCACCGCCGAGAATATGGACGAGGAATGGATCATGGTAGTTGGGACGCCTTTTTCCACGGCTCTCAACCTCAAGTCTACGTGTGTGGTGGCAGCCATAGGGTCTCCGGCGGTAAGGAACGCTACTCTTTTACCGGCAAGGGCCTCTTCAAGGGGTAAAGCTTTACTCTCCACCTCCTCCCGTTTCAGTATCTTTATTTCGTTCCCGATCATATCTTCTATATCTTGAAGAGTACTACCTGCCAAATCACTAGTATAAAATTCAGAGTGAACTACGTCCGCCTTTTTAGCAGCTTCGAGACCTTTAACGCTTATGTCCTTTTCGTCGTACAGGCCTAAACCGATGAATATTAATTCTCCCATGCATATTACCTCTTAGATGCTTTGCCTTAAAGTTCCGAAACAGGAAGGAGAGAAGGTGAGAAATAAGCTTTTGGAAGAAGACCTGCTCTTCCGAAAGGGTAAGATCGAGTCTTCAGAAGATGGACGGTTTTTGTTTTTACCTTTGAAAAAACCCCCGCCTAGACGGTTCGAAGAGTCAGGTTATGAGCTCGTGGAAAAAAACGTGGAGAAGAGGGAAACGTTAGAGAGTGACTATACCCTGTTGGTAGACCTACCCGAACATCTAAAAAAGTACCTCCCCTCCAGCTATGACATCATAGGAGACATAGCCCTGATAAAGATACCCGATGAAGTTGAAAAGTACGAACGAGAAATCGGAGAAGCCATACTGAATATACACAAAAATCTGGTTACTGTTTTGAAAGATCAAGGTGTTCAGGGAGAATTCAGGGTCAGAGACGTGAGGCACGTAGCAGGAGATAAAAAGACCGTGACCGTACACAGGGAGTACGGTGCTGAGTTCGAAGTGGACGTCAGCGAGGTTTACTTCTCTCCTCGGTTGGCCACGGAAAGGTGGAGAGTAGTAAAAAAGGTAAGGAAAAAAGAGGTGCTCTTTGATATGTTCGCAGGTGCCGGTCCCTATACTGTACTCATAGGGAGGGATGCACCTGTTGAACACATCTACTCAGTAGACCTGAATCCTGATGCCGTCGAGTACCTTAAAAAAAATGTTGAAAGAAACAACCTTGAAGATACAGTTACTATCTACGAAGCGGACGCTAGAGATGTTGCTCCTAAAATAAAATGCGACAGGATCATCATGAACCTTCCACACTCTTCTGAAAAATTCATCCATTCGGCACTCGAAGCATTGAAAGATCAAGGCACCATCCACTATTATGAAATAGTTGAAGAGAGTGAGAGGAAAGAGAGACTGCGGGGATTATTGGAAAGGATAAAGAGGGATGGATTCGAAGTTCGAGTCCAAGAGGAAAGAAAGGTGCGGACCTATTCCTCTACACAGGTGCAGATGGCCTACGACCTCGAAGTGAAAAAGAGATAAACGAAAGATCACTGCTGATAAAACATAAGTACGGTCTTACCCCTTACTTCTACAAGTTCACCTATAGATAACTTTTCTAGTTCTTCTGCGGTTTCCTCCGTATTTTGACGGGGGTCGTTCCTGTTGACTTGGATCTTCACCAAGCCGCGCTTTTCCATCTGTTTATCCAATTCGTCTATCAAAGACTCGGTGATACCTTCTTTTCCTATGTGCAGCGTCGCCTTCAAATCCTGTCCTTCTTTTTTGGCCTTTTCTATATCCATACTATCACTTACTTTGAATTCCTTTCATAAACATACCTGTTTATGCTCCTACATTCAAAACATTTACTCACTAACGATCCTTTTTTCAATCTGATGCTGCAACTCTTAGAGGGGTAAAGATAAGAATAACAATTCTTGCAGACCCTCCTCTTAAATTCGGAGGGGAGCGATACGTTGTGTCTCATACCCAGCTTTCTAGCCAGTTCTACGTATCTATTAGCTCTTTCTAGCTCTCCCTTCGATGCGGCTTCCTCCGCCTCTTTAAAAAGGACATTGATCCGTTTTCTGGCTATCCTTCTGAGTTTTGCTTTTTTTTGTCTCCTCATTTAAAATAAGGGTCTTCGAATTACGTTATAAATCTTTCGCCGGAAACGGTAAAATTTCATCCCGATAATCCAAAACGTTTATAACTCAATTTGATATCTGTAATCGCGTAAAGCATCATCCGGTTCTTGCTGCGGGCGTGGTGTAGTTTGGTATCACCTAGCCTTGCCAAGGCTATAACCCGGGTTCAAATCCCGGCGCCCGCATCCTATTATAACAATTTCCAGCCTGATTTCAGATACGATCTCTAAGCTGACCGCGAATGATAAAATCGTCGAGAGTGCTCTGTAGAACCTAACTTTTGCGTCCCGATAAAATATTTATACATATCGGCCGATACTCCTCATAATAAGAAAGAGGGGTTTATAGTGGAAGACGCAACTTATTTGTAATTGCGTTGCGTCATCCACAACTAGTCAAGGACACTAAAAAAACAAATAAAAGTCGTGTCCTTGACTATAGATATGAGAAAGAGACTATTTGTATTCGCTGTTACACTCTCATTGCTGTTAAGCGGGGTGATGGTAGGAAGGGGGATGGAAAAGGAAGGAATTGAAAGAAAAAATTTGAATAATTTCGATATAGGTGATCATGTAACTATATCTGCATTTACAGTTCATCCTACTGAGATCGAAGTCGGAGAGACTGTCACCATTAGCGCCACCATAATAAATCATGAGCTATTTGTTGATTTGGTGTTAAGTATATACGACAACGATGGTAACTTTCTTCACACCATTAGGAGGTATGAGCTGGACCCTTACGAACAGAGATCTATTGAAGAGAACCATACTTTTCAAGATATTGGTTCATTCATAATAACAATCGGAGGAGAAGAAAAAACAGTATCAGTGGAAGAGGACATAGATGAGGATGGTAGTTTCTTGAGTAGGTATTGTTGTATACCCTTGCTTCTTGTGACATCGATAACATTGATCATATTAGTAATAGTGATATTAAAAAAGAAAAAAGAACCTCAAGACGATCATCATCATCCTGTGCAACAACACATACGATCTCGACAAAGAGCAGAAAAACCTCCACCACCTTTTAAAAACATAAAAAATTGTCCTGATTGCGGACAGAGGATAAGGTTCATCGACGAGTATGATAGTTGGTACTGTGACACTTGTCAAGAGTACAAATGAAAACTTCTTCCTGATAGAAATTAGAGTGTGAATCTCCTACTTGTTCAAAATAGAACGAAAAAAAAAATCACGAATAAATAGTGAAGTGGGCTCAGCCGGACGAATCGATTTTCTTTTTCAAAATCGATGAGTAAGAGGGATCTTGGATTCCTCGTATTTCGAATCCGCTGAGAACACAAACGAAGTGAAGTGGGCTCAGC
>PUNG01000004.1 GCA_003551675.1 Thermoplasmata archaeon | reverse complement strand
TCGTATTTCGAATCCGCTGAGAACACAAACGAAGTGAAGTGGGCTCAGCCGGACGAATCGATTTTCTTTTTCAAAATCGATGAGTAAGAGGGATACTCGGATTCCTCGTATTTCGAATCCGCTGAGAACACAAACGAAGTGAAGTGGGCTCAGCCGGATTCGAACCGGCGACCTCCGCCATTTTGAGCGTTAGCTTAAAGCTAGTGGATTCTTCAAGAATCCAACGCGTGTCAAGGCGACGTCATAACCAACTAGACTATGAGCCCTTTGCGAATAGGGGTTGGGACCATGAGCAAATCTATGATTTGCGAGCAAGAGGAACCTTTGTTCCTCGTGACTAGACTATGAGCCCTTTCAGACACGTCATATTATCATGAGCAGTTATATATCGTTTTTCCTTCCAACTCTTCGGAATAGAAAGATTGTTATACCCATACGTCGAAATAGACTAACGATGGACTACTTTGAAGAGATGATTGAAGAGATAAAAGAAGGCCATATCTCAACACCTGACCAGCTTCAAAAAGCAAAGATAAGACTCTGTGGCAAGTACGGTAGAGACGAACTCCCGACCAACTCAGAAATTTTAGAGAAGGTCGAAAAGATGGAAAACGTAACAAGAGAAGACGTTCTTCACGTTCTTCAGAGAAAACCCGCTCGTAAAAAATCAGGCGTTTCGGTTATCGCGGTGATGACATCTCCGGCAGAGTGTCCCCATGGAAGATGTATTATGTGCCCAGGAGGACCGGAAAGCGAAGAACCAAGTCCGCAGTCCTATACGGGAAAAGAACCAGCCGCTCTGAGAGGTGAAAGAAACCATTTCGATGCATGGGGTCAGGTAAAAGATAGGTTGAACCAATACAGAGCTATCGGTCATGAAACGGACAAGATCGATCTTATAATAATGGGAGGAACTTTTCCAGCCAGAGATAGGATATACCAAAAAAGATTTGTGAAGAACTGCTTCGACGCTTTGAACGACAAAAATTCTACATCCCTAAAAGATGCTCACGAACTCAACGAGTCCGCTGAAAAAAGATGTATCGGCCTGACCATAGAAACTAGGCCGGACTACTGTAAAGAAAAAGAACTAGACCTTATGTTAAAACTGGGCACCACCAGGGTTGAAATAGGCGTACAATCCATCAGGAACGGTGTTTTAGAAAAAATCCACAGAGGGCACACAGTAGAAGATTCCATAGAAGCGACCAAACTCGCTAAAGAAAGAGGACTGAAGGTCTGCTACCATATTATGCCAGGACTTCCGGGCATGAGAAAAGAAGAGGATCTGAACGATTTCCTAGAGTTGTTCAGAAACGAAAAGTTTCAACCGGACATGCTGAAAATCTACCCTGCATTAGTAGTCCAGGGCACTGAATTACACAGAGAATGGGAAAAGGGTAATTATGAACCTCTTACAACTAAAGAGGCTGCACAGTTGATAGCGGAGATGAAAGCGGCCGTACCAAAGTACGTGAGAATACAAAGGGTGCAGAGAGACATACCTTCTCAGCTGGTTGATGGAGGAGTTAAAAAAAGCAACCTTAGACAGTATGCTAAACACCAATTAAAAGAAAAGATAGAACGATGTGATTGCATAAGATGTAGGGAAGTGGGTCATTCGAGTGAAGAACTAGATATTGACTCGTTAGAGTTAAAAAGGTTCGTGTATCGTGCCTCGGGCGGTGTAGAACATTTTTTGGAACTGAGCGACCAAGATCATGTTTTAGTAGGATATGCACGGCTAAGGACCAATGGAAAAGCGATGCCGACGATAAGGGAATTAAAAGTTGTGGGTGAGATGACCCCTGTTGATGAGAAAAGTAGGGACTTTCAACATTCCGGTCTGGGATCAAGGCTTTTAAAAGAGTGTGAAAAAATTTCTAAAAGAGAAGGAGAAAAATTGAGAGTGACCAGCGGTGTAGGTGCTAGAAACTACTATAGAAAACACGGATATGAATTAAAAAGATATTACATGGTGAAAAATTTAGATATGCCGCCTTGAACTCAATAGGAGGGGATATCAGTCCAACCTACTGGATCCCGCGCATCATAGGGTTCGAATAATAATTCTTTAGCGTAGATCTCTTCAGGTAGGTCGAACACCAACCAGAACACATCTCTTCCGTCTGGATGGAGATTAGTGACCATCTCCTGCGCTCCATCGGAGTGGTATAATATCCCATCTG
Organism: Thermoplasmata archaeon; assembly: GCA_003551675.1. GTDB lineage: Archaea > Thermoplasmatota > Thermoplasmata > Halarchaeoplasmatales > Halarchaeoplasmataceae > Natronoplasma > Natronoplasma halalkaliphilum. The sequence continues at coordinate 6,196 of PUNG01000004.1, read as the reverse complement.
CAGTGGCGACCTCGAACAGTACGTGACTTAGATCGATATCCTCATCTTTTAGGTTCTTCATCTCCACTCTTAACCATAGAAATTCGCGGCCTTCATCGGGTTCTTCTCCCTGAGCATTAGTCCCTCTCAATTCAGCGTCTAAAACATCTAGATCGACTTCCTGAGGTCTCTCGTCGCTACCGAGGCATCCTGACATAACTAGAACCGCACCCATCACGGTTAGGACGGTCAAGAGCAATGCCAGTTTCTTTTCTATATCCATGGGATTCCTTATTCATTCATTTTATAATCCATCATATTTATACCTATTGGAAAGCTTTTAGTGTGTATCTGAGAGAATAAATCACTGCAGTAGATGGATATTACCTATATTCACATTTTCTAGACCCTGATTCTCGGCAACATTTTTAGCCGTGAGTGCAAAGTCTTTTTTTGTAGCCGGCAGATCGTCCAGTTTATATGCTGGTGCATAGCTCAACAATGAGTAAGGTATGGACGTGTCGACTTCGCTGATGAAAGCTGCTATATTGCTTATCTCTTCAAGATCTATGTAGCCCGGTAATAACAATGTAGAAGCTCGAAGGAAAGGCGGTTGCTCACGTTTCACGTTGAATTTATTTAATCTTTTAAAATTCTTATAAACCTCTTTGGAATCTACTCCGGTCAACACCCTATAAAGATTTTTATCCCATGCCTTCAGGTCGAACTTTATACCACCCCCGCTCTTTAGCGATAACTTCGCTATCTTTTCCAACTGACCCCAGTTGAAGTTACCATTTATCTCAAGGCATATCCTGAAGATCCTATCTTTTTCGATCTCATCCAATATACTTTTAGAGACTTCGTATACGAAGGGGGCCTGTGGTTCCGGCGAGCCTCCGAACCAACATAGACAAGTTATCGATCCGTCCTGGACTATTTTGCTTACCAGTTCGTCTTTTTTCAACAGAGGTTCACAGGAAGAAGCCATGTCGTGCCAGTCGGTATTTTGACAGTAAAGGCAGTGAGAACTACACGAACCTAAAAAAACAGCGGCGTTCCTATAACCTAGATCACCCTCGGGCGTTTTAGCAAATCTAGGATGACCGCTTCCAGTAGAACCAGGACAGCACCACGAGGGAACGCAGTTGGTAGGATGTGGATTATGATACCATACCCCTACGGCTTTTTGGGACGTTCCAAATTCGCGTACCAACCTGCCGCTTTCGTTCTTCAATAGGCCGCAGTATCCCTTTTCTCCCTCGGTTATGTTACAGTTCACGGCACATCGATCACAACCTACGCCATCTGAACCTTCACCGGAGAAAAGACCGATCTGGTCTCTAGCCTTTAAGTGAAGGTTCTCGCCTATCTTTAAAGCCTTAGAAGGTTCTCTCCGAATACAGTCCAAGCAAAGCGATAAAAAGCCAGATATGTATTCGCTCTCTTTTTTGCAGATCCTGCATTTTTCCTTTTTAGCTTTAAAAACTTTGAACAAATTTTCCTCTCCTATATTTTTCTTTGATCTATCACTTCTTCAATTTTTATCTCTTTTTTCCTTTCATCCATCTGAAGTTCGATGTATCCCCTTTTTTTATCTTCCACACAGTAACCTCTTTTGAATTCTTCCAGGGTCAATCTTTGGCTCTCAAAAGGAGGGAAAAGAGAAGACATCAAAGCAGAAGTCGCACCATAAGGCATACCGTCGGATCCGAAGATTAGGTCTTGACCGGGAATAAATCCTACCTCGTCTATCAACATCCTAAAATGATTGTTCTTTCTGACGTACTTTTCGGAAAGTCGATCAACATAGTATTCAGAATCCAAGCTAAAGTTAGGCTGCATGGATAGGATAATTCCTAATCTTTTAGCTTCCTCCGCATATTTTTCAGAAATGAATTGGACGTGTTCCAACCTGGTTTTAGGTAAAGAAAAACCTTTCTCTTCAAGTTCCGCGATGACGTCGATGACCTGTTCGATGGCTCTGTCGCCTATTGTATGGATGGAAATTCTATCTTTTTTCAAAGTCTCTAACTTCTCTATGATCTCTTTCAGTTCATCATCGTTGTAGATCAGTATACCTTTATCATCTTCATGGGAGTAACTTTCTTTTATGGCGGCGGTCTTTGGACCCAGAGCCCCATCGGCAAAGACTTTGATCCCTTTGACTTTCTTTTTGGCATTTTTACTCAATCCCTCATAAGTTTCCAAGTCAGCCCAGAATTCAGTCCTTTCGTCATATCCTGAATCTACGAACATATCCAATACATCTTCCGAGGGCAGCAGCATATCGTCGGTTCTCCAGATACCTTTCTCTAGATAAAAATCATAGACCCTGTCAAGTTTTTCTTTGTTTACCCCTTCTAGATCGGTGAGGAACTTTATCACCTTCGGCAGGTTCCTTTCAGTCCAATCCGGATCTCTCAATCTTTCCAATAGTTGGGTACTTCCAAATTTTTCTTCCACTTTTCTTTCGGCCTCTTCATTAAAAGAAAACCCATGGAAAGAGAGATTGCAGATGACCACGGGTGGCATCTTTTCAAGCTCGTTAGAACTGAAAGAATAATAGGAGTTGATCAACCCGGTAACAACGTTGACCCTTTCTTCTGAACAGTTAGCTTTGATCAAAGAGATAGCTTTATCCTTATCCCTAACATCCGTAAGATCAACGCAATCATAGTGGGCCGCACGACCGCTGGTATGAGTATGATGATCATATAGCAAAGGGATTGTTTCTTTTCTTTTCATTTGATCCCTTGATTATACAAAGTAACGAAGGATATATTAAATATTTGTACAGTATCCATCGGTACATGAGTATAAGATTTAGAACGCCTTCCATTGAAGAGTATGATAGGATTTTAGAGCTCTGGGAGGAGGCCGGGCTACCCTACAAACCAGAAGGGAGAGACACCCAAGAGAATATAAAACAAGAGTTAAAAGAACAACCAGAATACTGGATAGCGGCATATGAAGAGGAACGGATGGTAGGTATAGTTTTCGGTACGGATGACGGACGTAAAGGCTGGCTAAACCGATTGGCGGTGGATGAGGACTATAGAGAAGAAGGGATCGGAAAAGAGTTGGTAAAAAGATTAGAGAATGTTTTTAAAAGTAAGGGTTTCAAGATATGGGCCGTTTTGATAGAACCGGACAATCCTGAGGCCATGGTTTTTTTTGAACATCTCGGCTTTGAAGATGTTGATATAAAGTACTATTCGAAGAGAGAAAGTGAAAAGGTTTAGTCAGAGTATTGCTTCTGACCGTTATTGATCTAGGTTGCGATTCATTCTCCCATCCACTGGTAAAGATCTTCTCCATCTTTTCGAGGTTGCCGGATCACTTTTTCATCCCTGACCAGTTCCTCCAACTCACTTTCAAAATCTTCGTATTCTATAGGTACCCCTTTTTCTTTGGTCATATATTCGTACGCTCTACTTTTAGTCGTTTGGCCTAGAGTCATAAGAGCAGTGGAGATATCTCCATCAGCTTTATAAACGTAACTAGACTGCTGGAACACCTCGTTCCCATGACCCTTGTACACTCCATCAGCTCTCGGCTGAGTGTTATCTTCTTCATCCGTGCTCTCGTCTTTTCTAGTTAAAAGTATGATCAAGAGGAAGACTCCTACTAACACGAGTATTATCAGCATCAACCACCAGTAATCAGAAAAGAGATCTCCTTCATCCGATGGAGTCGATGATTCATCTACAGCTATACTCACCAAATCCACCTCATCTTCGCCGATAACTTCGAACACGAATTCACCACCTCTGCCGAATCTTGCTTCTCCAGCTTCCAAGGAGAATTCACCGATGTGGTCGTCACCCGCATCGAGGGTCACATTTACAGTATCTACGTTTATACCGCCAACACGGAACACTATCTCTTGAGTTCCTTCAGCATCACCTGTGTTTTCGACGAGGTAGTTAAGTGTTATCTCTTCGCCTATCTCAATTTTCTCATCAATATAGATGATCTCGATCTCGAAGATCGGTTCCCCTATACTTTCTTCAAAATGAGCGGTTAGATTGATGTCGCTGTTCATGGTTATGTTTAAGGTGTTCTCTTCACCATCGCCTTCGTAGTCACCGGTCCACTCTACAAAGTACCAACCTTCTTCTGGTAATGCCGTCAATTCAACTTCAGTATCCTCTTCGTAGTATTCTTGCTCGGGCTCAACTTCTACGGTGCCTTCGCCTTCCACGTTAACAGTTAGTTCGTAGTATTCGATCTCTTCTTCAAATACTGCTGTGATGTGCATATCATCTTCAATGATCATAGTGATCTTTTCTTCAGTACCTTCATGATTCCCTGTCCACTCGACAAAGTGCCAACCTTCGTCAGGTACAGCCGTAAGAGTCACTTCCGTGTCTTCCTCGTACTCTTCCCGCTCAGGTTCTACCACCACATCACCTTTACCTTCTACACCCACCGCCAACTCGTATGTTTGGATCTCTTCAAACACCGCCGTTACCTCTTTGTTATCGTCCATGGTGATGGTGATCTGTTCTTCCGTACCTTCATGGTCGCCGGTCCACTCTACGAAGTACCATCCCTCGTCTGCTATGGCCTCTACTTCCACTTCTTCGCCTTCAACGTACTTGTGAATACCTTTCTCAGGTTCCGTAGAACCTTCGCCTTCTACATCTATCATGAGCGTATACTCCTTAAGCTCTTCTTCAACTGTCAGTTTCGTCTCGACTGTTAGACTTTCTTCATCGTATATATATACGCCAGTAACCGTCCAGATACCAATCTCTTCCGATGTATATTCATTCTCTCTCCATTCACCACCGGCACCATCGTCTATCATCCAATTCGTGTCCACAGTGATATCCTCTATCTGGTTGTTGAATTCATCGAATACGAACGCATAGTAAATTATCGTTTCACCCGCCTCTATCGTCTCGTCTTCCGGTTCTATTTTGAGATGATCTATACCCGCGGCTTCAACCGTCACTTCGATCCTTGAAGAGATCACATTTTCATAGGATGCGACCACTGTGTAAACTCCGACTTTGGTCTCCTTGAACACCCCGCCCTCGCTCGTGTTCTCCCATTCGAACGCATCTTCATCGGTAGTTATCAAATTCTCGTATCCGTCATAGGCTTCCGCAGAGAAGTTCAAGGTATCCCCCGCGGTGACGTTCTGATCGTCGTCTAGAGATATCACAACAGAATATACATCCGCAGGCTCGACGGTCACTTTGATCATGGGAGAGGTCACGCCGTCATAGGATGCTGTCACCTTGTAAATTCCGACCTTTGTTTCTTTGAACACACCGCCCTCGCTCGCGTTCTCCCATCCGAACTCCGCATCTTCTACCAGATTATCATGTACATCGTAAGCCGATGCAGAGAAGTTCTCCGACTCTCCCGCAGTCAAGTTGAAGCCCTCTTTTGGTTCTATCGCTATACGGTCTACATCCGCAGGCTTGACTATCAATGTAGCATTGTCAGTCAACTCTTCTCCTTCACGAACGTAAGTACCGATCACTTTCCATGTGCCGGCCACCTCTGATGTGTAAACATTACCATCACCGCCCCACTCGCCACCTGCACTATCTTCTATGGACCAGTTGATCTCATCCGTCACGTCGAACGCGTTACCGATCTCGTCGTAAGCCGTAGCGGTATATCCCTGCATCTCCCCCGCCTCAATAATTTCTTCTCCAGGAGATATTTCTATCTCCTCAAGGTCCGCCTCTGAAACGTTAAGTTCAGCAATGTCGGTCATACCGTCGTAGTCTCCTTCTACGGTCCACGTTCCATTGATCTCCGATGTGTACGTGTTTTCCGACCAGATTCCTCCCGCACCATCTTCTATCCACCAATCCGTTTCACCGGTCACGTCTCCTATCTCGTTACCCTGGTCGTCGAAGGCTGTTGCGTGGTAATCCACAGATACGCCGGCTTTTACCGTTTTCTCCTGTGGACCTATCTCGATGTGATCCGGATCGCCGACTTCAACGGTAAGTTCAGCAGTGTTGGTCATACCGTCGTAGTCTCCTTCGACGGTCCACGTTCCATTGATCTCCGAGGTGTACGTGTTTCCCGACCAGATTCCTCCCGCACCGTCTTCTATCCACCAATCCGTTTCACCGGTCACGTCTCCTATCTCGTTACCATGGTCGTCGAAGGCTGTTGCGTGGTAATCTACTGATTCGCCGGCTTTTACCGTTTTCTCCTGTGGACCTATCTCGATGTGATCCGG